>CALUFN010000036.1 GCA_944319945.1 uncultured Prevotella sp. | reverse complement strand
CGACACAAAGGTACAGGTGAAGTCTGCTAAAAAACGAAATTCACAACACTTTACTGTCGGATTTTATAGCTATTTATCATTCGAGTATGATTTCATACTATAAATCATACTCAAATGCTCATTTTTAGGTGCTTAAAGTGGAATTTTGGAGTCTGCGAGTGGCAATATATTGGAATGTATCAGATGAAAACAAGTGAAAATAACCCCACAAAAAGAACCGTAATTCAAATAAAAGCTGTACATTTGCAGATGAACGGACAAGGAGAGTCCGTTATGAGTGTTTATTAACTGTGTTACCACATTGTGTTACTCACTCAAATTGAACATAGCGATTGAACGTCAGAAGGCTCTGATACAGAATAAGATGCCGTTTGGTATTTGGTAATAAAAAGGGCTAATTTCAGATACCAAACGGATCACAAAAGAGAGGTCTTCAGCAATGAATACCTTTTCTTTTTAGAGCGAACGATACTGCTTACATTCAATAGGCCGCGTCCTTCTTTGAGGCTGTATGCAGCTTATGGAGTTATCGTATGAAAAACAGAACGTCATGATGAAAAAGATATATCCTCGCACTGGTGACACGCAGACCGTGTACTTGAATGCGGTTGTGAAAGACCCGTCTATCGAAGTGGGCGACTATACCATATATAATGATTTCGTTTCCGACCCGTTGCTCTTCGAGCGTAACAATGTGCTTTATCACTATCCAATCAATCATGAACGGTTGGTAATCGGCAAGTTTTGTTCCATTGCCTGCGGCGCGAAATTCCTGTTTAACTGCGCCAACCACAAATTGAAATCTTTATCTACTTACACCTTCCCCCTCTTTTACGAGGATTGGAATTTGGATAAATCCGAAGTTGCAACGGCTTGGGACAACAAAGGCGACATTGTCATAGGCAACGATGTCTGGATTGGCTACGAAGCGGTGATTATGGCAGGTGTCCGCATCGGCAACGGAGCGATCATAGCCGCCCGTGCCGTTGTTACGAAGGACGTGCCTCCTTACACTATAGTCGGCGGTGTTCCTGCACGACAGATAAGAAAGCGTTTCGATGAGGACGTGATACGGAAACTGGAGACGCTGAAGTGGTGGAACTGGCCTTCTGAAAAGATACGGCAATGCCTGCCTTATATTAATAAAGGCGATATAGCCGGATTATTGCAAATGGCTGAAGGCCTTTGCTTGTACACTTCTAAAAATGATAATCATGGACAGTAAACTGTTATTCTTTCATGCGACACTGCGCAGAGTGTTGTTTGGCGTAGCTGTTTCAACTTTTGCCTTGAATATTGGCGCCCAAGAGCGTTTGTGGCCGGACGGGACGGTGATGGACGAATGGTTTGATGACACGACTAAGGTAAACGTCGGTGAGTTGGGCCGACGATTCGTAATCACCGATTACGGCGTGAGTCGTGACAGTACAATCTTACAGACCGCACTGATACAGGGTGTTATCGATGCGGCGGCGGAGAGCGGCGGTGGTGTTGTGGTAGTCCCTAATGGTACGTTTCTCAGCGGCTCGCTCTTTTTCAGGCCCGGCACTCATCTTCACATAGAAGAAGGAGGCAAGCTGAAGGGCTCTGACAGGATAATAGACTTCAAGATAACCGAGACACGTATCGAAGGAGAGACGTGCATGTATTTCGCCGCGCTTGTAAACGCCGACGGAGTTGACGGGTTTACGATCACGGGCAACGGCACGCTCGACGGTAACGGGCTGAGCTACTGGCAGGAGTTCTGGATCAGGCGGCAGTGGAACCCACAGTGCACCAACAAGGACGCGCAGCGTCCGCGCTTAGTGTACATTTCAAATTCGGCCAACGTCACCGTACAAGACGTTCGCATGGTAAACAGCCCCTTCTGGACCAACCATCTGTACCGCTGCAGCCGTGTCAGGTATCTTGATTGTTACATTTACGCCCCTACCGAGAATGTTTACGCTCCCGAACCGCACCGGGGCGCACCCAGCTCTGACGCGATAGACATCGACGCTTGTCACGACGTGCTTGTGTCAGGCTGCTATATGCACGTAAACGACGATGCCGTGGTGCTTAAGGGTGGTAAGGGCACGTTTGCCGACAAGGACCCTGACAACGGCCCGTGTCATGAAATACTTATCCGCGACTGCCGTTACGGCAGGGTGCACGGTTGCCTGACGCTCGGGTCTGAGTCTGTGCACGACCGTAACGTGGTGATTCGCAACTGCCATGCCGAGGCGGCCAACCGCGTGCTGTGGTTGAAGATGCGCCCCGACACGCCGCAGCATTACGAATACGTTGAGGTCGACGGCATGACGGGCCGTTGCGGCAGCTTCATCGTAGTGCGCCCGTGGACGCAGTTTTTCAACATGCAGAAGCGTGACGACATGCCTCTCTCGCAATGCAACGACGTCACGGTGAGAAACGTCAGGATGGTGTGTGACAATTTCTTTGACGTAGGTGCGAGCGATAGATATAGGCTTAAGGATTTTACTTTCAAGAATATAGACGTTACCGACGCAGCGAATGCTTTCAGCTTGGAAGTTATAGAAGCGACGAGGACGGATAACGTTAAGATTAACGGAAAGAGTTTTTAGGTTAAGTATTTGTTTGGTTTCATTAATATTTTTATTGTGATGGAAAGACATGAACACGTCTTGGTGCGCATCCGCAAGACAGTCTTATCGGGCTGTCTTTTGCTGGCTTGCCTGCCGTCTGCGGCTCAGCGCGATACGATATCACTTGATTTCGGCTGGCAATTCCAGCTTAACGACTCGGTCTTTGACGGCGGAGCCGCCACCGTAAACCTGCCCCACGACTTCCAAATAGCGATGCCGTGGACGGCTCCCGCACGAGACGAGAAGCCCGACGACAGCGACATGGCGGCCAACGTGAGGAGCCGCTTGTCGGCAAGGGGATTCAAGGAGATGGGCGTAGGCTGGTATAAGAAGACGCTGCGCCCTGCAGCCGACTGGCGCGGCCGCCGCATAATCATCGACTTCGGGGGTATAATGCTCGTAGGCGACGTTTACCTCAACGGCGTACGCATAGGCGGTACCGACTACGGCTACGTGGGGTTCGGCATTGATATAACCGACAAACTGAAATGGGATGCCGACAATGAAATCATCGTAAGGGCCAGCACGCAGGGACCGGACAACTCGCGTTGGTACACCGGCGGCGGACTGATACGCAGCGTAAGGATCATCACCACACCGCGCGACAACTACTTCGTGCGCCACCCGCTGCGCATAACGGCCGACACTTTGGGGCGCGTGTCGATAGAGGCAGAGGCGTATTCTAAAGACAAGGCCATGACCGAAGCCGTGCTTGGAGCGCGCATTCTCGATCAAGCTGGGCGCGAGGTTGCGTCGGGCGTCGCCCGCTACAAGCGTGACCGACGCAGGCGGCGCGTTTACCAGCTCGACACGCTGACCGTGGCGCAGCTGCACTTGTGGAGCTGCGAGACACCTTATTTATATACGGCCGAGGTAACGCTTTACGACAGCGACGGCCGGGTGGCCGACAAGGTGACTGAACGCTTCGGCATGCGCTCGATAGAATACGGCCCCGAGTTCGGCTTCAAGCTCAACGGCAGGAAGGTGCTGCTCAAGGGCATAGCCAACCATCATGAGCTGGGCGCTCTCGGCGCGGCGGCCTATCCCCGTGCTATCGAGAAGCGCATACGTCTGCTTAAGCAGTTCGGCTTCAACCATATACGTACTTCTCATAATCCTTACAGCGAAGACTTCTACAGCCTGTGTGACGAGTACGGCATGCTCGTGGTCGACGAGCTTTACGACAAGTGGCTGAAGCGCTACGCCGGAGGACGTATCGAATGGACGGCCCTGTGGCAGCACGACGTGCCCGAATGGGTAAAGGCCGGGCGCAACCACCCCTCAGTGATAATGTGGAGCCTCGGCAACGAGCTTCAGACTTACGACAACCTGCCTTTCGGCGACTACGGTGTCACTCCGTACAGGCTGCAACGCGAACTGCTCCGCAAGTATGACGACACACGTCCCGTAACCGTGGCCATGCATCCGCGCGGCCGCAGTTTCGAGACCGACAGCCTGCCTTGCGAGCTCGCAAGGATCACCGACGTGCAGGCATACAACTACCGCTACATGTACTTCCCGGGCGACGGCCGTCGCTTTCCTTATATGATTTTTTACCAGAGCGAGGCCAACCTGCCGATGATGGGGCCTAATTTCTACGGGATGGATCTTGACCGTGTGATAGGCCTAGCCTATTGGGGCATGATCGATTACATTGGCGAGTCGCGCGGCTGGCCGGCCAAAGGGTGGACCGACGGCGTGTTCGACATGTCGCTGAGGCCTAAGCCTATGGCCTGGTTCGTCAAGTCGATGTTCGCCGACGAACCCGTGGTGCATATCGGAGTAGTAGACAGCCGTACCGACGAGACCGAGTGGAACGGGGTGAAGTTCAGCGGCGACGTAGTGACGGATCACTGGAACCGCACCCCGGGACAAACCTACACGCTATACACTTACACCAACGCCGACGAGGTGGAACTCTTCGTCAACGGCAAGAGCCTCGGCGTGAAGCGCAACGATAAGGCTGATCCAGAATCACGTAACAAGATAAAATGGAATGGCGTGAAGTATGAGCCGGGCTGCATAGAGGCTGTGGCGCGCAGCGGCGGTAAGACTGTGGCCCGCCATAAGATCGAGACGGCTGGCGAAACTGCAGGTCTGAAGCTCGAGCCTGACGATGGGGAATGGCGGGCCGACGGTGCCGACCTGCTGCACGTACGCGTGACGGCGGTAGACAAGAAGGGCCGCCCGGTGCCGACGGAAAACGGCGAAGTGGGCTTCACCGTCGAGGGAGATGCCAGCATAATAGCCGTAGACAACGGCGACATGACCGACCATGAGATCAACACGCAGCCGCATGTCCGCATGCACAGGGGCGGTGCGCTGGTCATCCTTCGCTCGGGGAAGGGCGGCGGACAGGTATGTTTGCGTGCCGAATTGAAGTCGTCAGATACGGGGAAAATCATCGTAGGCAAGTGTGAGCGGCCTACGCTCTGATTCACCTCGGACATGCTCTTGTTTGCGGTTTGCCGCCTTTCAGCTTGCGGTTTGCCGCTTTTTGCCGTGCAAAAGGCCGCCTTTTGGAATTTAAAAGGCTGCCTTTTGCACGGCGTTGAGTATCAGGCCTATACGGAGCTGCATGCCCGTGTGGTATAGGCTTGTTAGCGTTAAGTGGATGTAGCCTGCGTTACGCCTGCTCGGCAGCTGCCTGCTCGTCCGCTTGGCGGAACAGGCTGAAGTTTACGCTGCCGTAGGCGCGGTGGGCTATGAAGCCTGGTATGTCTTCAAACGAATTGTGCTTACCGTGCTCGAACACGAAAATCCCTCCCGGCTTCAGCATGTTTTGCTTGAGTATAAGGCTTGGTATAGTCGGCAACTCGGGCAGGGCGTAAGGCGGATCGGCGAAGATGAAATCAAACTGTTGGCGGCAATTCTTGATGAAGCGGAATGCGTCCGTGCGCAGCGGTATGCATTTATCGGTGCCGAGCTTCTTCAGGCATTGTTTTATGAAAGCGTGGTGGTCGCGGTCGGCCTCTACGCTTATTACCGAGGCGCATCCGCGCGATAGCAGTTCGAGCGATATGCCGCCCGTGCCTGAAAACAGGTCTAAGGCCGTGGCTCCGTCGAAGTCCACGTAGCCGTTAAGCACGTTGAAGATGTTCTCTTTGGCGAAGTCTGTAGTTGGTCTCGCCTTAAACGTTCGGGGAATCTCAAAGTGCCTCCCCTTGTATATGCCGGTGATTATTCGCATAAAAAAGGAACTTTTTAATAAAAAATTAAGAGTTAAGAATTAAGAAAAATAGCGTTGTAGGCAGTACTGCATATTTCCTTAATTCTTAACTCTTAACTCTTAATTTTTTACGTAATAAGTGATGAGGTCGTATGGTAGACCTTTAATTTCGGTGATGGGTGCCCGGTTGAACTCGGCCTTCGGGTTGATGACGTACACGTTTTGTACGAACGAGTGCAGGTCTTTCATCAGGGCCTCGCGGTCGGGCAGCTCGCCTACGAGGTGAAGCTCGTCGCGGTGGTTATCGAAGGCGAGCTGCTTCCATACGTTCAGTATGAAGTAGACGGCGTCGGGGGCAAGGTTCGTGTCGAAACAGTTAGAGAATTTGAAGCGGTTTTGCTGATAGCCGAACACGTCCATCTTCTTATCGTGGAAGTAGGCGTACAGCTTGCGCCTCACTCCTGTGAAGCTGCGGCGGTACAGATGGTTCCACACGGGGGCGCAAACGTGGCTGAAGCGCACGTCGGCGAAGTGGTCGTCTATGACGAGCTTAAGGTCTTTGTTTATCGAGTAGACGGCTACCGCGTTGAGCGACGGCAGCACTGTAGACATTACCGTCTCGCCTTCGCGCCCGGTTATGGCGTGGTTGTACAGCGTCTCTTTCAGGCCGTCGTTGTATTCCTCCACGGGTATCATCAGCACGGGCGAGTCTGTCAGCACCATCGCCCTTTGCCAGCCGCTTGACTGCAGGTTGATTTCCCTGAACGCCTCCCTTAGGTTTGCGGCCATGGATATGCCGCTCCTTACGGTGTAAGGCTCGTAGATAATGTTGTTGGCTCTTGCCGTGTCGAGGGCCGAGAACGACAGCGTGTGCTGCCCTATGCGTATTGTCAGCCTGGGCTTTTTCAGAATTTGCTGCCCAGAGGGTATGATGTTATTCCCAATTTCCTGCATTGTCGTTAGGTGTTGTTACGTCTCCTATTTTCAGTCCGGGGTATCGTCCGGAGTTGTTAGCTTCCTCTATGAGGTTTGATATGCCGTTGTCGTCGAGCCCGGAGAGGTATTCCTCGTAGCCGGCCGCACACTCCATCAGCGGTATCTGCCGCCCGGACTTGCCTGTCAGGATGTTGGTCGAGAGGTCGAACTTCTTGTTCTCCGTAAACGGTATGTATTGCAGCGAGTCGGCAAGGTAGCCGCCCTTTACCAACTTGGCAAAGTCGTCGGCGTACACTCCGTTGGCTTTCTTGTATTTCTCTTCGGCGTATCTTATTTTCACGAGCCGTTCCTTTACGGCGCGTTCGCGTGTTTCCCTTTGCTTGTCGAACCTGATAGGGGAGTAGACGCTTAGCCCGCAGGTCACGGCGAGAGCTGCCGCGAGTATGCCTGAAATGATGTTGTTGCTGATTTTTTTTGCCATGTGGTGACCGCTGTTGCCGCCGCCCGTGGCGGATAAAAATCATTTTATTCGTCACGGAGGCTTGGAATGTCGATTATTTTTAGTAAGTTTGCATAATGCTTTCAGGCATTGAATGCGTTGCAAAATTACGCCAAATTATCCGTAAAATCAAACCTTATGGCTAAAAACTAATGATTGTCGACGAACTTGCTTACCAAATCAGGCTTACTTTCGGTTTTGCTCCTACTGCCGAACAGGCGGCTGCCATTGACTCGTTCTGCCGCTTCATGACCGACGGCGACGACCGTGCGCTTATGATTCTGCGCGGTTCGGCCGGCACGGGTAAGACTTCACTGGCCGCCGCCGTAGTCAAGACTCTCGTTCGGCTCGGGCGTAAGGTTGCACTGCTCGCTCCCACGGGGCGTGCCGCCAAAGTGTTTTCGCTCAACGCCGGGCAGCGTGCGCTCACCATACATCGCAAGATATACAGGCAGAAGGCCTTCATGGGCGACATGAGCAAGTTCAGCCTTAACGACAATTTGGCACAAAACACCCTGTTCATGGTCGACGAGGCCTCGATGGTTGCCAACTACGGAGCATCTGAAACGCTGTCGTTCGGCTCAGGACGTCTGCTCGACGACCTTGTAATGTACGTCTACGGAGGCCGTAACTGCAGGCTGATGCTCATCGGAGACAAGGCCCAGCTACCGCCCGTCGGCGAGGAGGAGTCGCCTGCGTTGATGTCTGAATACATGTCGGGCTACGGCCTGAAGGTCTACGAGTGCGACCTTAACGAAGTGTTGCGCCAGGCCGAAGGCTCCGGGATACTTTACAATGCCACCGTCGTAAGGCGGATGATCACCCACGACGAGCTTACCCGTCTGCCCGTGATTACCCTCTCGGGCTTTGCCGACATAAGGGTCGTGCCGGGCGGTGAGCTCATCGAACAGCTCAACGGAAGCTATTCGGAAGTGGGCGTAGACGAGACGATGGTGGTGACGAGGAGCAACAAGCGCGCCAACATCTATAACGCCGGGATACGCAACATGGTGCTCGGCAGGGAGGAGGAGCTGTCTACCGGCGACATGCTCATCGTGGTAAAGAACAATTACTATTGGCTTGAAAAGGATAAGGCCGGCATCGAATCAGTTGCCGAAGGCCAGCCGGCGGAAGGCGTGCAGGCTGGAGTTAAGCCGTCGTCGCTGCGCTCGTCGCTCTTCATAGCCAACGGCGACAGGGCCTGCGTGCAGCGAGTGCGTAACGTGCGTGGGCTTTACGGCTTCCGCTTTGCCGACGTATGGCTGAGATTCCCTGATTATGATGATTATGAAATCAAGGTCACGCTGATGCTCGATACGCTGATGTCAGAGTCTGCGTCGCTTACCCGCACGCAGGGCGAAGCGTTGTTCAACGCCGTGCTTGACGACTATCAGGACGTGCCGTTGAAGGCCGACCGCATGAAGCGGGTGCGCGACGACATGTATTACAACGCCCTCCAGGTGAAATATGCCTATGCCGTGACCTGCCATAAGGCACAGGGCGGGCAGTGGGCACACGTGTATGTTGACCAGGGATACATGACCGACGATATGCTTACTCCCGACTACATACACTGGCTCTACACGGCTTTCACGCGGGCAACCGAGAAACTTTATCTCGTGAATTGGCCTAAGACGCAGACCGCCGACGGTTGAGACTGGCGGCGTATCGACTTGTAATGTAAACTATTTAACCCATACATTTATAATAATATGACATCGTTATTGTTTTTCATCACGGGCGTTTTTGTTTCGGTAGTCGTGATGATGATCTTCAACCAGAGAAAGACTAAGGCGTATTCAGACCGCATATCGTCGCTGTTGAGCGACGTTTCGGCCAAGCAGCGCGAGGCGGAGATGCTCGCCGGACAGCTGGCCGACGCCAAGCGCGGGCACGAGCGGCAGATGGATGAGGCCAAGAGGCAGTTTGCCGAGCGGCTTGATGAGGTGAACCGCAACAACGAGCGCGACAAGGAAGAGCGCACGGCGATGCTCGACAGGCAGTTTGCCGAGCGCCTGAAGTTAGTGCAAGAGCAGCTTAACACTACCACCGAGCGCCTCTTGAAGCAGCGTTCCGAAGAGTTAGACAAGAGCAACCGTAGCCAAATGGGCTCTATCATAGCTCCGCTCGAGGCCGTGTTGGCCGAGATGAAGAAGTCTATGGACGCCAACCGCGAGACCTTCACGCGCAGCACGGCGACGCTTAGCGAGCAGATAAGGCAGATGCACGCCACCACGACCACGCTCGGCGCAGAGGCCGAGAAACTCTCGAAGGCGTTGCAGACGGGGCCTAAGATACAAGGCGACTTCGGCGAAATGAAACTCAATGACTTGCTGGATAAGTTCGGGTTTACTAAAGGCGTTGAGTACGACGTGCAGTACACCATGCGCGATTCTAAGGGGCGTGTCATCAGGAACGACGACACCGACGACATGATGCGCCCCGACGTGGTGCTGCATTATCCCGACCGTAAGGATGTGATCATAGACTCTAAGGCTTCGCTTACGGCGTTTATAAATTACGTGAACGCCGAAACTGACGAGCAGCGCAAGGCCTTTCTCGACGAGCACGTTAAGAGCGTGCGCCGCCATGTTGACGAGTTGTCGGCGAAAAACTACGGTAAATATTCGATGGAAGGCGGCACCACGCTCGAGTTCGTGATAATGTTCGTGCCCCAAGAGGCGGCCATGCAGCTTGCCGTGTCAGCCGATGCGTCACTTTGGAACTATGCCTTCGAGCGCAACGTGATAATCACCGGCGAGCAAAACCTCTTCTCGCTGTTGAGGCTTTTGCAGATAGCGTGGACCCAAAAGCGGCAGGCCGACAACCAAGAGCAGGTGTTCGGCATCGCTTCCACTCTTGTAGAACGCGTCCAGCTGTTCGTGGAGCGTTTTAAGAAGGTGGGCGACGACATCGACCGAGCCCGTGCTTCGTTCGACGAGGCGCGCACTTCGATGAGCGGCAACCGCGGCTTCGTAAGCTCGGCCATGAAGCTAGTGGAGATGGGGGCGAAGGAAAGCACGAAGAGAAAGAAGCTCACCGACGAGGTGTAGCCCACGTGGCGGCAACGTCCGATTATGCCGGTTGGCCTAATCGGAGCGGCCGTAAGCGTAATCTACGCCCACGTATTTCTTAATCTTATTGTAATATCGTTGTAACAGGTATGAACATATTTGTGGGTAATTTTGCAACGGGTAAAAAATAACAGACTTATGGATAATAATTATCGGATACTGGTAGTTGACGACGAACAGGACTTGTGCGAGATCTTGAAGTTTAATCTTGAGACCGACGGGTACGTAGTAGAGACGGCAAATTCGGCCGAAGAGGCTCTTAATATGGATATAAGCAGCTTCGACCTCTTGCTGCTCGACGTGATGATGGGCGGCATGTCGGGCTTTGCTATGGCCCGTAAGCTCAAGGCCGACCCCGCCACGCAAGACATACCCGTGGTGTTCCTTACGGCACGCGACACAGAGAACGACACCGTGACGGGATTCAACCTCGGGGCCGACGACTACATATCGAAGCCCTTCTCCATACGAGAGGTGCTGGTGAGGATACGCGCCGTGCTGCGCCGCACCGCCGAGCGCAAGGGCGAACAGCCGTCTAACGTGTTGAGATATCAGGGACTTGAGCTGAACCTCGACAAGAAAACTGTGAGCATCGACGGCGAAGACGTGCCCTTCACCAAGACCGAGTTTGAGATACTCCACCTGCTGCTCGACGAGAAGGGGCGCGTATTTTCGCGTCAGGAGCTTATCGACCGCATTTGGCCGAAGGACGTGCTCGTGCTCGACCGCACGGTAGACGTGAACATCACTCGCCTGCGTAAGAAGATAGGCAAGTTCTCTAAGTGCATCGTCACGCGTTTGGGCTTCGGCTATTATTTCGACGCTTAATGTCTTTCGGGTAAGTAGGTCGTAGACGACCTTCGGTCGTTTTGACTGCATTCGGCCGCTTTTACAAATGTATAAAACCATGTTGAAAACTTCCGTAGGAACACGCCTTTACGTCAGCGTGCTTACAGTGTTCGTCGCGTTTGCCGCAGCCTTCATCATTTTCCAGCATGCGCGCGAACGCGAATACAAGATACATTCGCTCAACCTGCGCCTCCAGGACTACAACTCGAGAATGGTGGAGACTCTTGAATACATAGGAAACCATTCGGAGGAAACGCTGGACAGGTACGTCAGGAACCACCACATGCACGGTCTCAGGGTTACGCTTATAGACCGCAGCGGGCGCGTGGTATACGACAATCTGTATAAAGACTATGACAAGATGGACGCCCACAGCAACCGCGAGGAGGTGCGTGAGGCGTTCTCCGACGGCAGCGGGTACGACTTCAGCCGGCTGAGCGCCACGATGAACCAAACTTACTTCTATTCGGCCACTTACGTGCCGAAGCTCGACCTCGTGGTGCGCAGCGCTCTGCCTTACGACAACAGCCTTGCCGAGATGCTCAAGACCGACCAGCATTACATTTGGTTTACGCTCGTGGCCGTGCTCCTGCTCGTGTTCATCCTTTACAGGTTCGTGAGCCGTTTGGGCGACAACATCGCCAAGCTGCGCCTCTTTGCCAGCCGGGCCGACCACAACGAGAGCCTCGACACGGAAGACCTCGTGGGCTTCTCGGGCGACGAGCTGGGCGAGATAGCCGAGCGCATAATCAAGATGTACAAGCGGCTGAAGCGCACTAAGGAGGAGCAGAACGTGCTGAAGCGCCAGCTGACGCAGAACATAGCCCACGAGCTGAAGACCCCCGTGGCCAGCATTCAGGGCTATCTTGAGACCGTGCTTGAGAATCCCAACATCAACGATACGATGAAGCAGCAGTTTCTCGAGCGGTGCTACGCCCAGTCGCAACGCCTCACGTCGCTGTTGCACGACATATCCACGCTCAACCGCCTTGACGACGCGCCCGGCATGATAGATTTCGAGACGGTGGACGTGAGCGCAATGGTGGCCAACATCATAAAAGACACCAACCTGCAGCTTTCGGAGCGGGGCATGACTTTCGACAACCGCTTGCCGCAGGGCGTGATAGTGCGCGGCAACCAGTCGCTGCTTTACAGCGTGTTCCGCAATCTCACCGACAACGCCATAGCATACGCCGGCGAAGGCACCACTATCACCCTGACGGCCACGAAGCGCGACGGATTCTGGAACTTCACGTTCAGCGACAACGGCGTGGGAGTGCCTTACGAGCATCTGCCGCGCCTCTTCGAGCGGTTTTACCGCGTAGACAAGGGCCGCAGCCGCAAGATGGGCGGCACGGGCCTCGGGCTTGCGATAGTGAAAAACTCTGTGCTGCTCCACGGCGGCACGATAACCGTAAACAATAATATTACGGGCGGTCTGCGCTTTGATTTCACGTTAAGGTGAGCCGCACGCTCATGATGTTTTTATCCCGTTTGTAACTTGCTGATAGTCAGCACCTCCGCAATATGCCGCGTTTTGCTTTCCAAAACGCGGTATATTGCGTTGTCAAAGGTAACCTTTTGCGTCGTAAAAGGCCGTGTCTTGCGTTGCGCCCGGCTGCGTCCCGCATTTCGGGGGCTTGTGTCCGCGCCTGCGTTGCGCCCTCGGCTGCAGCCCAGAAGCCGCGCGTAAATCTTACGCTTATCGCCGCATTGCAGCGTTAATCTGACATATTCAGCCGCCGATTTTACCCGAATCGGCACATAGTTGTCAAAAAACAATGTTTTCAAATCAAAAATATATGGCTTCGATCATCCTGTTTTACGTATCTTTGCAACGTCAAAAAATCAAGATATTATGAAAAGTGTACTCGACGGACGTCCGGCATTGAAGAACGAAGTAGACAAGGTCGCAGAAGTGGCGGGCTACCTTTGGCAGAAAGGTTGGGCCGAGCGTAACGGCGGCAACATCACCGTAAACGTTACCGAGCTTGTCGACGACGAGATCCGTCAGATGCCGGCCATCAGCGAGGTGAAACAGATAGGCGTGACGCTGCCACACTTGAAGGGTGCTTACTTCTTCTGCAAGGGCACCAACCGCAGGATGCGCGACTTGGCCCGCCGCCCGATGGAGAACGGCAGTATAATAAGGATACTCGACGACTGCGCCAGCTATGTGATCATAGCCGACAATCCCGTGAATCCTACGAGCGAGCTGCCCTCGCACCTTATGGTACACGATCACTTGATTGAAAAAGGTTCGCCTTACCGTGCGTCGCTACATACGCACCCCATAGAGCTGGTGGCTATGACGCACATACGCAAATTCTTGGGCAAGGACGTACTGACGAAGCTCCTTTGGAGCATGATTCCCGAGACTAAGGCTTTCTGTCCGCGCGGCTTGGGCATCATACCTTACGAACTGCCGAGCAGCGTAAAACTGGCCGAGGAGACGGTAAGGCAGCTTGACGACTACGACGTGGCGATGTGGGAGAAGCACGGCGTGTTTGCCATCGACAACGACATAATGCAGGCCTTCGACCAGGTAGACGTGCTGAATAAGAGTGCCCTGATCTACATCGCAGCCAAGAACATGGGCGAAGAGCCCGAAGGCATGAGCGACGAGCAGATGGCCGAGATGACTAAGGCCTTCAACCTGCCGAAATAGAGTATGGACTGTTTTATCACATGGCAATAAATCTTATCATTCTCAGATAATATTAGTTTAAGAGTCTATTTAGACGCGGAATCCCGATGTTGTGAAACATTGGGATTCCGTTTTTTCTTGTGTTTCCGTTTTTGTTGCGTGGCCTGTTTCAGGCTTGCGTCTTGCCCCCTATAGGCCGATACCGTAAAATGTATTGTTTTAAATGTAATCCGTTTATCGGCATGATTATGGTAAAATAGTAATTTTGCAGCATGAATAAAGTCTGCGGACAATGTATTAAGACAGACGGAACGACGGTCTCTGTAACCGTAAACGACAAAGACATATGGGAAAAACGCTAATCAAACTATGCCTTATCGCTGCGATATGTCCGATAGGCACGAGTGTTTCAGCACAAGAAAACATCATTAAACACGAGACATTTATGGAAGAGAAACTTAACCTTACGCAAGAATGGGACAAGGTGTTCCCTAAAAGCGACAAAGTGAACCACGGTAAGATAACATTTCACAACCGCTACGGAGTGACGCTGGCGGCCGATATTTATATGCCTAAGGATGCCGAAGGCAAGCTCGCCGCAATAGCCGTCTGTGGCCCGTTCGGTGCGGTGAAAGAGCAGGCATCGGGCCTTTACGCCCAGACTTTGGCCGAGCGCGGCTTCCTTACGATAGCCTTCGACCCCTCGTTTACGGGTGAGAGCGGAGGCCGGCCGCGCTACGTGGCCTCGCCCGACATCAACACCGAAGACTTCTGCGCAGCCGTAGACTACCTCTCTACGCGCCCCGACGTCGACCCTGAGCGCATCGGCATCATCGGCATCTGCGGGTGGGGAGGCTTTGCCATCAACGCCGCCGCAATTGATACGCGCATTAAGGCCACGGTGGCTTCTACCATGTATGACATGTGCAGGGTGACCGCCAACGGGTATTTCGAGGCCAACAACAATCCCGACGACCGCTACGCCTTGCGCCGGCAGCTCAACGCGCAGCGCACGGAAGACTATAAGAACGGCTCGTATGCGCTGGCCGGAGGCGTGGTTGACCCTCTGCCTGCCGACGCGCCGCAGTTCGTGAAAGACTATTACGCCTATTATAAGACTCCGCGCGGATATCATGAGCGGTCGCTCAACTCTAATAACGGGTGGAACAAGACGTCGGCTCTCTCGCTGCTCAATATGCCTATACTGGCATACTCTGACGAAATCCGCAGCGCAGTGCTCGTAGTCCACGGCGAGAAAGCCCACTCGCGCTACTTCGGTGAAGACGCTTTCAAGAAACTTCAGGGCGACAACAAGGAGTTGCTGATAGTTCCCGGGGCGAGCCATACGGACCTTTACGACAACATGGAAAAGATTCCTTTCGACAAGATTGAGCGGTTCTTTGACGCTTATCTCAAGTAAGCGGCAGTGCCGTAAGCCGCGCCGAGACACCGCAACGGGCCACCGCCGGCGGTAGGAAAACAAAAAGACAGAGACCTGGCGACATCGTTTCAAGCGTCGTCAGGTCTCTGTTCGTCGTATTTATGTCAAGCCGTCGGCCGTTGTTATCCCAGCAGTTGCGGCAGGAACGACGACACAATGAGTATCACCAAGCCTGCTATTAGCACGGCGATGGTCTTCCGCGAGCAGCCCTTCCACTCTTTCAGGATGATTCCCCACACGTTGCTGAACGTCACGTTGAGTGCCATCAGTATGCACCAAGAGAACGTCATGAGCACGGCTGAGTCGGTAAGGAAGCCCTTGCCGAGGCTCAGTCCGAAGAACTGGCTGTACCACAGCAGGCCGGCTAAGGCGCAAAGCGGCAGGTTTTTTGCGTAGAGTTGGGTTGCCGTATAGTCCGTGAAGGTGTTGTTCTGGTTGTTTTGGTAGAAGCAGTACGCGGCGTTAGTCACGAAGCCTCCCAGCGTTACGAGCAGCGTTGCGGGCAGCGTCTTGAACATCGGGGCGGTGTCCTCGCCGAAGTTAAGGTGCTCGCCGAAGCCGAGTCCGATGTTGAAGCAGGCGCTCATGAACCCCGCGAGCAGCGCGACGATTATGCCTTTGGTGAAGTTGAAGTCTTTTACGGTCTCCTGTTTCTCCTCCTCGCTCAGCGACTTAGCTTTCATGTTGCCCGCTACGCCGATGACGGCTATGCCCGCAAGGGTCACTATCACGCCTACTATCACTGCCGTGGTGAGGTCTTGCGTGTTGCCGGTGAACACGGGCGTGAGTATCGTTCCGAGTCCTGCACACGTGCCGAGGGCGATGCTTTGGCCGAGAGCTACGCCGAGATAGCGCATAGACAGGCCGAACGTAAGTCCGCCCACACCCCACAGCATGCCGAAGAACATCGTCCATAGCGACGCCTCCGGGTCGGCCGTGTACAGCTCCATGAGGCTCCGCCCTTCAGGTACGGCGAGCATGGCGCCCAAGAGCGGGAACACGATCCATGCGAACAATCCTTGCACGAGCCAGTAAGACTCCCAGCTCCAGGCCAATATCTTGTTTATCGGCACGTAGCTGCTCGACTGGCAGAAGGCGCCTACGGCGATGATTATCAGTCCTATCAGTATTTCCATATCAGACTACCGTGCTTTTATTACCTTACTATTTCCAGGAATTTCTCGTAAGCCTTGTCCCATGCCTCCTTGTCTTTCGGCTCGAAACGCTTCAGCTCCACGCTGTCGGCTATCATGCGGCGCATGTCGAATATGCCGCCAACTACGCCTGCGGCCTTAGCCTGCAGCATGATGTTGCCCAGCGCGGTGCACTCCTGCGGACCTGCGAGCACGGTCAGCCCCGTGGCGTTTGCCGTAAACTGGTTGAGATATTCGTTGAGCGAGCCGCCGCCTATGATGTGCAGGGTGTCTATCGTGAACGGGGCCGTCTCTTGCAGCCAGCCTGCCACTTGGCGGTAGCGCAGGGCCAGACTCTCGAAGATGCAGCGGCACGTCTGGGCGTAGCCTTCGGGCGCGGGCTGGCCTGTCTTGGCGCAATAGTCTCTTATGGCCTGCCTCATGTCGGCGGGGTTGGCGAATGTCTCGTCGTCCGGATTGATGATGCTCCTGAACGGTGCCGCCTTCATTGCTTCCTCAAGCAGCGTTGAGTAGTCTGCAGGTGCGTCGTCGCCCCATTCCTTACGGCACCGTTCGAGCAGCCACATGCCGCAGATGTTCTTAAGGAAGCGCGTGGTGCCTTCCACTCCGCCCTCGTTGGTGAAGTTGCGCTTGTAGCTCAGCTCGTTGATTATAGGCTCTCGGGTCTCTATGCCCATCAGGCTCCAAGTGCCGCTGCTGAGGTAGGCGAAGCGTTCGTCCTTAGCCGGCACGGCGGCCACCGCGCTTGCGGTGTCGTGTCCGGCCACGGCTATCACGGGCACGGGGCCAAGCCCCGTCATGCGTTGCACCTCGTCGGTGAGCGTGCCTATCCTATGGCCGGGCATCACCATGCGGCCGAACATTCCTCGCTCCAGGCCGAGGCTGGCGAGCAGACGGCCGTCAAGGTCTTTGGTCACGGGGTTGAGCAGCTGGCTGGTAGAGGCTATGGTGTATTCGCATACGGCCTCGCCCGTGAGCATCCAGCTCAGTGCGTCGGGCACGAAGAGCGTCTGCCGGGCGTGCTTCAGTGCCGAGTTGCCGTCGCGCTTCATGGCGTAGAGCTGGAAGAGCGAGTTGAAGTTCATAAACTGTATGCCCGTGGCACGGTAGACTTCCTCCTTCGGCACGCAGCGGTCGAAGTATTCCTCCATGGCTCCGAAGGTGTACGGGTCGCGGTAAGCTACGGGGTTGCGCAGCAGTGCGCCGTCATCGCCCGTGAACACGAAGTCGACGCCCCACGTGTCAATGCCGATGCTCTCCACGCTGAGGCTGCGGCGTGCGGCCGTCTTCAGGCCCTTGATTATCTCGAAGTAAAGGGCGTAGATGTCCCAATAGAAGTGTCCGCCCGTCTCTATCAGGTTGTTGGGGAAGCGCGTCAGCTCTTCTAGTCTTACCTTGCCGTCGCTTATGAATCCTGCAATCGTCCTACCGCTCGTGGCTCCCAGGTCGACTGCGAAATAGCATTTTGACTTGTTCATGTGGTTAGTATGTTTCTTGTATTAAATTATTTGGTTACAAAGATATTTACTTTTTCACTTAACAGCATGGCTTAATTTGATTTTTCGACAAGAAGAAATGACTTTTTTAAGTGAAAAGTTAAAAGTGAAAAGTGAAAAATCCGTGTGCGGAAAATATTTATGTCGCAACCGGATTTTTCACTCTTCACTTCACTGCAAATGGATTTTTCACTTCCCACTTTTAGTTTTTCACTTTATAGCTCGTTCTGTCTATGCTTATCACGTAGACGCCTCGGCCCGGCAGGTCTACGGTCGTTTCCGTCTGCCGTCCGTCAGTCGTGAAGGCCTTCACGGCCGTGCCGTCGGCTGTGCATACGCTTATGCGGCTGCCCGCCTTAAGCCCGGTGATTACGGCCCGGCCGTCGCGGCAGGCCACCTTCGTGCCGCCGCCCTCGGCGGCGGTTACTCCCGTGGTGCCCGGACCTTCGTAGGCACCTACGAAGTTGATGCGTATCTCTTCGTTAACGATGTCGTCCCTATATAACGAACTTACGCAGGCGGCCGGCAATACGAACGTGTAGTTAACGCCCTTGTCGAAATACAGCCGCTCGTCAAAGTGCACATGGGTCTGGCCTAAGTCCCAGTCCCACGTAGTATATGCCGGATACGTGGTCATGGCCTCGCCCTCGCGGTAGAGCGTCACCTCCGTAGGGCCTAACTCCTTCGTCTCGATGTAGTAGCAAAACGTAAGGTTGTCGAGCCATTCTACGGCCTCGCCCTCGGCCACGTCGTGGATTGCCGGCTCCACCGTGCCGGGCACGTCGAAGTCAACGCTCAGGTCGCTGTTGGTCACGTCGGGCCGGTCTTTCAGCGCTATCGCCCCCGCCTTCACCACCATGCGGTAAGTCTTGCCCTTAGGCAGCATAAGTCCTTCGCCGAAGTAAGCGTTCGCCCAGCCCTGCGTCTTATAGTTCTCTTACACGAGAGGGCTTTCCGCCAGCACCTCGTCGCCCCGCATTATGTAGAGCGTCGCCCCTTCGCTCACCGTCACCGGGGCCTCAAAGCTGAAGCCTGCGTTGCGTATAGGGTAGTGCACTCGGTGAGGCAACGCGTTCATCCCCATCACGCTCTGCTCAGGTACAAGCACGTCTCCGCCCTGCGCCCGGCCGGCCGTCGGCGCCAATGCCGCAGCCAGCGCAACCGTAAGTAATAAGTAAATCTTCTTCATAGCCGTATGTGTTAATGGGTTAAAGATTTCAGCGCGTCATGTCCGTGGCATCCTTCCGCCTCGTAAGGGCTATCCTTTCATGTCGTAAAAGGTAACCTTTCGCCTTGTAAAAGGCATCCTTTCGCCGTGTAAAAGGTTACCTTTCATGTCGTAACTTTACGCCGTGTTTCTTGTTGCAAATATAAACATAATATGTCATAATTGCAAGCGTATCGTTGTTTATTTTGCTATTTTTATTTTAATTTCAAATCGCTCGTTAGACAGGTGACATCTCGGCCGTGTCCTTCTAACAAGACATTTGGCTTTAACTTCTAACGAAGCGTAAGCGTAGTGGTTAATTCTTTAAATTCTTTTACTTCCAAATGAATGGGCGCACAGCCCCCATTCATTTATTTTATTATTATCTTCTGCGTTCTTATAATCCTGTTGTCGCCCGTCAGCCTCACCACGTAGACTCCTTGCGCAATGTTGCTTGCGTCTACCGTTTTTTCGGGATTGGCCACCGAAAGCACCTTAACCCCGTTCACGCTCCACACGTCCACCTGCTTCACCTTAGCGTTGGCGTGCAGCGTTATCATGCCGTTTTTGTATGACACGCATGCGCGTCCTCCGTCAACAGCGTGCCGATGCTTGCCAGCTCGTCGCGGTTTACCACTGCGCGGATGGCGCATCCGCAGACTTTAGTGCCGCGTGAAGGGTTTAGACCTCCGGTATCAAAATAAAAAGCACACGCTTCGCTATTTGCGTCATCAGGTAAGTAGGGAGATTCTGCTTGCAAGTCAAATTCTGTTCCGCTCCAATATGCCGCTGCGTTTGGTATTTGTGAGCCATCTACTAATTTGTAGCCATTAGTGAATGGGAGGAAAATGCTGTTTCGGTTTGGGCCGAACATTCTATAACCGCTTGCTCCGTCTTCTTCCACTAACAGCCACCAACAGTAATAGCGTAGTTCTGCAAATTGTTCAATGGTGGGCATTTCCCATTTCGGTCCCCAATGAACGCGTGCCGCGTCGTATTCGCGTGTATGACGTGTTAGGCGAAATATATAAGAACGAGACGGCCGAGGAGGCCGAAAAGTATCTGAAGCAGGCCGTGGAGGCGCACCCACTGCCGTGGACTTACAACCGACTGGCCGAGCTGTACATGAAGGAGGGCAGGGAGGCCGACAGCCTGGCAGGCGTGATAATCGCCCTGAAAGACAGCGCACGGGCCAGGCGCGAGACACAGGCCGTAAGGGAAACGCAAGAGCGTTATGACGAAGTGCGCGAAGACGCGGCGGCCGAGCACAGCCTCAGGATGTGGGCTTTGTGGGCCGCCGCGTCTGCGGTTGCACTGTTGGCGATGTCGGCCGTTTACGGCATGGCGCGCCGCAGGTACGGACGGAAGTTGGACGAGAGCGCAAAGCGGCAGGCGGAGTATGAGCACCGCATGGTCGAATTAGGCAAGGACAAGCGGCGCGCCGAGACGCGCATGCGCTCTGCCGAGCGCGAGGCCCGTCGCCGGGTGGAGGCCCAGGCGGAAAACATCGCCGAAGGACGACGATTATATGAGCGGCTTACGACCGGCGGAAACACCGACGGCTGGACCGCCGACGACTACCAGAGGCTGCTGGAATACCTGCGCACGATGAATGCCGAGGCCGTGGCTACGCTCGAAAGCGACTACGAACGGCTATCGCCCCGCATCATGGCCTTTGCCGCAATGACGGCCTTAGGCTACTCGGACGACGAGCTGATGCGGATGTTCAACGTGGGAGCGTCTACTCTCAGGACCATGAAAACAAGATTGAAGAAGAAGAGGAAATAACGTACGACATGATATCTTTTTATCCGGCAAACGGAGGATTGTTGGATTTTATTGCTAAATTTGCACGCTGAAAACAACTAATCTAAAACAAACAAAAATGTCAACATTAACACTTACAATCGTAGTGGTGTTCGTAATCGGATACCTCTGCATCGCCCTTGAGACCCTGACGAAGGTGAACAAGGCTGCGGTGGCCTTGCTGATGATGGTCGCCTGCTGGACTCTCTACATGTTCGACCCCGGCAACTTCCCGCTGGGAATCTCTCCCGACGACGTGGCTTCGACGGCAAGCACCGTGATTGAAGGACATCTCGGCAGCACCGCAACGACGCTGTTTTTCCTCATGGGAGCCATGACCATAGTGGAAGTGGTAGACCAGAACGGCGGCTTCAACTTCGTGCGCGACATGATGAAGACCAAGAGCAAGAAGGCGTTGTTGTGGCGTATCACGATACTTACCTTCTTCCTGTCGGCCATTCTCGACAACATGACCACGGCGATAGTCATGGTCATGATACTGCGCAAGCTGATAAAGGACCACAAGGACCGCCTGATCTACGCTTCGCTCATCATCATCGCCGCCAACTCGGGCGGCGCGTTCTCGCCGATAGGCGACGTTACCACCATCATGTTGTGGAACAAGAGCCTCATAACGGCCGCCGGAGTGATTAAGGAACTGTTCATCCCGTCGCTCATCTCGATAGCCATTCCGGCCTACATCCTATCGTTCCAGCTTAAGGGCGAAGTGTCGGCGGCGGCCGATCTCGGCACCGTTCAGGCCGGAAACGACTTCACCGAGAGGCAGCGCAAGGTCGTGTTTTGGATCGGAGTGGGCGGACTTATCTTCGTGCCGATATTCAAGTCTATCACGCATCTGCCCCCGTTCGTAGGCATTCTGTTGGTGCTCGGCGTACTGTGGACGGCCACCGAGCTGTTTTACCGCAACCTGCCTGAGGCTTCGGGCGAAGGAAGCGTGCAGAAGAGAATCACCAACATCATCTCGCGTATCGACATGGGCACCATCCTTTTCTTCCTCGGCATCCTCATGGCCGTGTCTTGTCTTCAGGAAGTTGGCGTGCTGGCAGCTCTCGGCGAGGGGCTTAACGCCGCGTTCGACGGCAACCATTATCTTGTTACCGGGCTTATAGGAGTGCTGTCGAGCATCATTGACAACGTGCCCCTCGTGGCCGGATGCATGGGCATGTATCCGATGGCCGAGGTGGGAGACATGGCTCAAGACGGCATATTCTGGCAGCTCCTGGCTTACTGCGCAGGCGTGGGCGGCTCGATGCTCATCATCGGTTCGGCCGCAGGCGTCGTGGTAATGGGCCTCGAGAAGATAACTTTCGGCTGGTATATGAAGAATATCACGTGGATAGCCTTTGTCGGTTACGTGGCCGGCATATTAGCTTATTGGGTTGAAAAGAGCGTGATCGGAATGTGATGGAATTATGAGTTAAGAATTAAGAGTTAAGAAAATCACCCTTGCATGTTCATATTGTTGAGTGCATGCAAGGGTGATTTTCTTAACTCTTAACGTGAGTTCGATGTAAGAACCTTACGCAATAAGCCTGCTTTTGTCAATGATGTCGATATTCATAGACGGCT
>CALUFN010000035.1 GCA_944319945.1 uncultured Prevotella sp. | reverse complement strand
TGCGTGTAGTGGGTCACTCCGTTCTCCTCGGCCCACTGCTTCATGCCGGCTGCCACGGCGTCGGCTATCGAGCGGTCAAGCCGCGAGCCGTTGTCTATCACGTCGATAAGTGCCTCATAGACCGACGGCGGCAGGTACTTGTACATCTTAGCACGGTTGAACACATACTTACCGAAGTATTCCGACGGTCGCTCCACCGGCGCAATCACTTCCAACGGCTTCTTCTTGAAAGCCTCTTCTACTACCTGAAATCTTAAGTTTGTCATCGTATGCGGTTTTGTTCCTTTATATGTTACAATCTGCGCGGATAAGGGCACGGTTGCGAAAAGCCACCTTTCGCACAGTAAAAGGTCACCTTTTATGGCCTGAAAGACGGCCTTTTAGCACCTAAAAGGCGGCCTTTTGCAAAGAGCCTGACGGCTAGGCAGTTACGCAAAGCGTCTCTTCCGCAGTAAACTCGTCTGCTCGTCACTGACCACTCGTCTGCTTATCTTCTGCAAAGATTATGCAAGCGAGTGGAAAGAGAGCTTGCTCTCAATTTCCCGAGCGCAGCTTATCTTCTGCAAAGATACGTCGAAAATTTATAAAAAAATGCTTTTTGCATGAATAAATATACATTTTGTTATGCCTTCAGGTAATTGCCCTTCCACTTGTACAGATTTACGTTCATTTCATCATCCATCCGCCTATACGCCTCAAGGCCTCGAGACAGTCGTCCCTATCACCGAACGAGGTGAGCCGCACGAAGCCCTCGCCGCTCGGGCCGAAACCCACGCCCGGCGTGCACACCACCTGCGCCCCGTAGAGCATCTGCTCGAAAAACTTCCAGCTGCCCGTGCCGTCGGGCGTCTTCACCCACAGGTAGGGAGCGTTCTCTCCGCCGTACACCTTCAGTCCGAACTTAGTCAGCGCCTCGCGCATCAGCCGCGCGTTCTCCATGTAATAGTCTATCACGGCCTTCACCTGCTCCTTGCCCTCGGGCGTGTAAGTGGCCTCGGCGGCACGCTGGCTAATGTAGCTCGTACCGTTAAACTTGGTGCACTGCCGGCGATACCACATGTCGTTGAGCGGGTAACGCTCGCTGCCGTCCATGCTTACGGCCGTCACCTCCTTAGGCACTACGGTGTAGCCGCAGCGCACGCCGGTGAATCCGGCCGTCTTGGAATAGCTGTGAAACTCTATCGCCACCTTCTTCGCACCCTTTATCTCGTATATCGAATGGGGAATGTCAGGATCACGGATATATGCCTCATAGGCAGCGTCGTAGAAGATGAGGGTGTCATTTTTCAGCGCGTAGTTAACCCACTTGCGCAGCTCGTCGCGGCTTATCACGGTACCCGTGGGGTTGTTCGGGTAGCACAGGTATATGATGTCTACGCGGTGGTCGGGTATCTGCGGCACGAAGCCGTTCTCCTCCAAGCACGGCATATATGTCACGTTGCTCCACCGTCCGTCTACCAGCGAACCGGCGCGGCCGCACATCACGTTGCTGTCTATGTACACGGGATATATCGGGTCGGTCACTCCGAAGTTGTTGTCCCATCTCACCAGCTCGCCTATGTTGCCCGTGTCGCTCTTCGCTCCGTCGTTGACGAATATCTCGGACGGGTCTATGCGTATGCCGCGCGAGAGGAAGTCGTTTTTCGCTATCGCCTCCCTCAGGAACATGTAGCCCTGCTCCGGCCCGTAGCCGTGGAAGGTCTTGGCGTCCGCCATGTCGTCTACGGCCTTGTGCATGGCCTCTATCACGGCCGGGCAGAGCGGTCGGGTGACGTCGCCTATGCCGAGGCTTATCACGGCAGACTTGGGGTGAGTGGTCTTGAAAGCGTTCACTTTCTTGGCTATGTCGGCAAAAAGATAATTCTTTGTCAGTTTCAGGTAATGCTCGTTTATCAGTGCCATAATTTTTATTGGATTAAGAGTTAAGAAACGAAGTTCGGCGTTAAGCCAATTAAGAGTTAAGAAAATATGCGTTTTAAAATTAAGAGTTAATAGTTAAGAAACGAAGTTCGGCGTTAAGCCAATTAAGAAAATATGCTTTGTCGCGCCAAGAATGATAGCCTTCAAATGCGTATTTTCTTAATTCTTAACTCTTAATTCTTAATTCTCAATGGCTTTTTCTCCCTCGAACACGATTTCGGCGCCGCCAGTCATGTACACATGATTGTCGGTCTCGCTCCAACGGATGTCGAGCGTTCCGCCGTCCATCACTATGCGCGAGGTGCGGCCCGAGCGGCCCGTAAGCACCGCCGCAACGGCCGTTGCGCAGGCTCCGGTGCCGCAGGCCATGGTGATTCCGCTGCCGCGCTCCCACACCCGGACGCGCAGCCTGCCATCGTCCAAGACTTGGGCGAACTCTATGTTGCATCTCTCGGGGAAGGCTTCGTCGCGTTCGAGAACGCTGCCGTAGCGCGCAACGTCGACGGCCGCCACGTCGTCTACGAAGATTACGAAGTGCGGATTGCCCATCGACACGAACGTGCCGACAAACCTACGCCCCTCGGCCTGCAGCGCGCCGCCGTCGGGAAGGCTGCGCCCCGGAGCGTAAAGCGAGGCCGACTCCAGCCCCGGCTCAAGCATATCTACGGTCACGCTGTACACCTGCGAGCCGTAGACATGCAGGCGCAGGGTCTTTATGCCGGAAAGAGTCTCGAGTCTGACCACGGTGTTACGCGTAAGGCCTTTCTCGTAAACGTACTTGCCGATGCATCTCGACGCGTTGCCGCACATCATCGCCTCCGAACCGTCGGCATTGAAAATGCGCATCGAGAAGTCGGCCTCGTCCGTCGACGGGGCACCTATCAGCACAAGCCCGTCGCCCCCGATGCCCTTGTGACGGTCGCTCCAGCTTACGGCTACGGCCTCGGGGTCAGGTATATTATATAATAATGTATTGACGTAGATGTAATCGTTACCTGCACCATGCATCTTCGTAAATCTAATCGTAGGCTGTGTCATTTTGCAAATCTTTTATCAATCGTAACTTCCATTTGCTGCAATTTATCTGCAAAAATACAACAATTTGTTTACAAACAAAAGAAAACCGGACATTAAATAAACCTCAAACGTCGCAGTTCTTCATATTTGCCTGCATTACGGGCGGTTACGTTGCAGATTTAAACGAGAATCAAGCTGAAACGTTTCGATTCGTAATCCGTCATGCCGTAGCAAAACAAAATCCGGCCGTCAGTCCGCAAACACTGAGCGCATCGGCGACAGGTAGAACGGCCGTCGCAAACCGCCCGCGTAACCGCCTGACATTCAACGCATTTTAAAAGGCCGCCTTTTAACCTCTAAAAGGCGGCCTTTTACAGCCCGAAAGGTTACCTTTTAGAAGCCCGAAAACCGTCTTTTAAAATGCGACCTGACTATAATGTTATTCAACACGATAAAAAGACACACCACAATCAAAAATATTTCAAGTGAAAATATATTATCGTTTTCATACGTATCTACTAACGATTTTCCAGAGAAATTTTATACTTTTGCAGACGTCTGCAAGACGAATGAGAAATCGACACGACAGACAGACATATTAAAAAGGCGTTACCAGCGCATAATCTTCAATCTTTGAACTTCGCACATTCAAACAACCAATGAAGATTCGGCACACGGAAACGCCCATAAGTGCATGTACACGCATGTACGGCAGGCTTTTGCCGCCCGGGCAAGGTGGCGAAAGCCATACCGCCGTGCATTGGCGTATATTGCATTGACGTGGGTTATCCGATTTGCAAATCTATTGGTTGGGCAGTGCGAAGGCCTGAAGATTGGATGTGCGAGGTCGGAATCCCACGTCTATTATTATGCCTATACGCGAACTAATAACAATGAGGGCTTGGGAGGTTCAGCTCTTACTGATTTACAAGCTAACACGACCACATGATTCATATCGGCAACAAGATAAAAGAAGAGCTACACCGCCAAGAACGCACCGTGACTTGGTTCGCCAGCAAATTATACTGCAACAGACAGAACGTTTATGACATATTCAAACGCGAAAACATTGACACCGCACTGCTAAGGCGTATCTCAACAATTCTCGGACACGACTTCTTTAAAGACATTTCCACCGACATGAATCATACTAACGCGACAAATAATATATGACACAGATGTATATTTTCTCCTTACTTGTGCGGTTCGTGGATTTAATTTAAAGTGGCTACTTTTGCAAATGAGAATCACGCATCACTTTTAAAAACTTTAAACGTAAACAAAAATGAGACATTTTAACAATTTGAAATTCATGGCCATAACGTTGTTTGTTGCCATGTTGAGTTTATCATTCACGGCTTGCAGTGATGATGACGACGTAAACGCTTCTGAAATAACAGACTATTACATGACATGCAAAGTAAGCGGCGGAGGCTTCAGCCCTAACGAATTAGAGTCTCTTGAAGCTGCAATCAATGCGGAGTTAACCACCTATTGCTATTGGGAAGAGTTAGACTTAAATCGTGCTCTTTATTACTTCAATGACGAAATAGAGGACTGGCAAGAGCAATTTGAGTATGGCGCATCCGACGTAAGGGGAACTCTAACCATAACATTCTATCTGAAAAATGATGACGGAAAGATTGTTAAAACGACCAACCTATATATAACGAAAGACGAGAGTTATATAGAATAAGGGAAAATAGCACATTACTGTTGCCGCTTATTACTTGATTTTCATTACCCGCCAAGTAATATGCGGCAGTAAAAAAGGCCGCCTTTACACGTTAATAGGCGGCCTTTTGAAATTACTTTGACTTTCATTACGTCTTTACCTACAAGCGTCATATCACGCGGAAGTGCCTGAGCGCAGAAGCCACGCCGTCGTCGTCGACGCTCGAGGTCACATAGTCGGCGGCGGCCTTCACGTCGTCCGTGGCGTTGCCCATGGCCACACCTACGCCCGCCGCGCCGATTATAGGCTTGTCGTTGCCGCCGTCGCCGAAGGCCATCGTCTCCGATACGTCCACCCCTATGCGTGCGGCCATGGCCTTAAGGGCCGTGCCCTTGTCGGCTCCACGCGCCGTGATGTCGGCGAAGTCGGGATACCAGCGTGCCGATACGCAGTGCTTCATCATTGGCATCAGCTGTCGTTCGGTGTCCGTGTCGATTATCGGGGTGAACTGTATCACGCCTTGACGGAGCACCCTTTCCACCGGGATGTCCTCGCCGAGGTCGCTCACGTTGAGCATCTTGCGGTAAAGGCGGTCGACGTCCGTGTTGGGGTTGATCACCGTAAGGTCGCGCACGCCCACCACGAGCGTGGCGAAGCGCATCTCGTCAGACTTTCTCACGAAGGCGCGCGCCTCGTCGTCGGGTATCGTCAGGCAGCGTATCACGTCGCCGCCCACGGTGCAGTAGGCGCCAGTGGCCGTGATGTATCCGTCTATGAGGTGGTCTATTTCGTCGAGGTTGTTGATCAGGCGGCGCGGCCTTCCCGTCGAGATGTATATCCCTATGCCGCGCCGCTTGGCCTCGGTCAGCGCGTCCACCGCAGACTGCGGTATCCTGTGGGTCTTGAAGCTGACGAGAGTGCCGTCAACGTCGAAAAACAATGCTTTTATCATATGTGGTTATAAGGTTTTATGGTTTTGAGGTTTTACGGTTATGTAGTCATGCGGTTTTACGGTTGTCGGGGTATGCGGTTTTACGATTGTGCGCAAAGTTACGCTTTTTATGCGTCATTCATGGCGCGCCTGTGATAATAAATGTTTAATTTTGCGGCTACTAACCATTTATTGATGTATGACAAGATGAACCTGCACGACACGATACTTGCCGAGCTTAAGGCTCTCGGCAGTGAAGAGATACGCCGCGTGCTGAGCGGATTTTTCAAGACGGGCAAGGGCGAATACGGCGAGGGCGACATGTTTCTCGGCCTGCCCGTGCCGCTCACGCGGAGCGTGGCGCGGCGGCATAAGGCCGCACCGCTCGGCGCAGCCGTAAGCCTGCTGCAATCGGAGTGGCACGAGGCGCGGCTCTGCGCCCTGCTGATGATGGCCGAACGGATGAGGAAGGCGCGCGGCGAAGAGGCCCGCGCCACGTTTGAGACATATCTCGCCAACACGGCGAGGATAAACAACTGGGACTTGGTAGACCTCTCCGCGCCGCAAGTCGTGGGCCGTTACCTTAAGGACAAGCCGCGCGACGCGCTCTACCGGCTGGCCGCCAGCCCCCTGCTTTGGGACAACCGCATAGCCATAGTGTCTACCTACGCCTTCATCAAGGACGGCGACCTGGACGACACCTACCGGCTCGCCCTGCGGCTAATCGGCCACAGGCACGAACTGATGCACAAGGCCGTGGGCTGGATGCTGCGCGAGGCCGGCAAGCGTGACTTCGGCCGTCTGCGCGCGTTCGTCGACGGCCATTGGGCCGAGATGCCGCGCACGATGCTCCGCTACGCCATCGAGAAGTATCCCGAAGCCGAGCGCAAGGAGGTGCTCGGCCGACGCCGCGTAAACCGCTGATAATCAGCTCCGTCGTAAAAGGCCGCATTTTGCGCTGCAAAATGCGGCCTTTTAGCGTGCGAAAGGTTACCTTTTAGGATGCGAAAGGTTGCCTTTTGCATGACGGCCGACGGCGGCGGACGCAGGCGGAGACATGCAGACATGGTTGGAACGGCATTCATCGTAACGGAGGCGGGCGGCAAGCCGTAATGACATAATCCCCAATCGGTCATTAGAACGCACAGGCGGTATATTGATAAAATCTTATCCGCTCTTCGCCTTGTTTTGCGTTCCTGCCGCCGTCTTGCTTCCCGTCTTGTCTTGACGTAGCCCGCTACGCCTGCGACAAGACGGAAAACAATCCGTCTGACAAGAACGCAAAACAAGACCGAAGTCCAATGACCGATTAGGGATAATTCGTTATTTTATCGCCAATCATACCCGTGAACTCACGTATTTTTCGTAATTTTGCAGCCCGAACAATAATAATAAGGTATATAGACGATGAATATTGCAAATGAAATAAGCAGCTCTGTAGCCGCCGCCGTGAAGGCCCTTTACGGTCATGACGTGCCCGAGAAGATGGTGCAGCTGCAGAAGACGAAACGCGAGTTTGAAGGACACATGACGCTCGTAGTGTTCCCCCTGCTGAAGGTTTCGCACAAGAAACCCGAAGAAACGGCCGAGGAGATAGGCCGATACCTGAAGGAGAACGACCGCAACGTGGCCTCGTACAACGTGGTGAAGGGCTTCCTCAACCTCGTGATAGCCCCGGCGGCGTGGCTCGCGCTGCTTAACGACATCAACGCCGACGAGCACTTCGGCGAGACGAAGGCCGCAGCCGACGCCCCGCTGGTGATGATAGAATACTCGTCGCCCAACACCAACAAGCCGCTCCACCTCGGCCACGTGCGCAACAACTTGCTCGGCTGGAGCCTCGCGCAGATAATGCAGGCCAACGGCAACCGCGTGGTGAAGACCAACATAGTGAACGACCGCGGCATACACATCTGCAAGTCGATGCTGGCATGGCTGAAGTACGGAAACGGCGAGACGCCAGAGTCGAGCGGAAAGAAGGGCGACCACCTCATTGGCGACTACTACGTGGCCTTCGACAAGCACTACCGCGAGGAGGTGAAGGAGCTTAAGGCTAAGTACATGGCTGACGGAATAGCCGAAGAGGAGGCCGAGAAGAAAGCTAAAAACGAGGCCCCGCTCATCAAGGAAGCCCACGAGATGCTCGTAAAGTGGGAGCAGGGCGCCCCCGAGGTGCGCGCCCTTTGGGAGAAGATGAACTCGTGGGTCTACGCCGGTTTCGACGAGACTTACAAGGCCCTCGGCGTAGGCTTCGACAAGATATACTACGAATCGCAAACCTACCTCAAGGGTAAGGCCAAAGTGGAAGAGGGCTTGGAGCAGGGCCTCTTCTTCCGCAAGCCTGACGGCAGCGTGTGGGCCGACCTCACGGACGAGGGCCTCGACCAGAAGCTGCTGCTGCGTTCCGACGGCACGTCGGTCTACATGACGCAAGACATCGGCACCGCCGAGATGCGCTTCGCCGACTATCCGATTGACAAGATGATATACGTCGTAGGCAACGAGCAGAACTACCACTTCCAGGTGCTCTCCATACTGCTCGACCGCCTCGGCTTCAAGTGGGGCAAGGAGCTTGTGCACTTCTCTTACGGAATGGTGGAGCTGCCCAACGGCAAGATGAAGAGCCGCGAGGGAACGGTGGTCGACGCCGACGACCTTATAGCCGAAATGATAAAGGACGCATGCCAAACGAGCGAGGAGCTGGGCAAGTTTGCCGACATGAGCGAGGAGGAGCGGACCAACGTGGCGCGCATCGTGGGCATGGGCGCGCTTAAGTATTTCATACTGAAGGTCGACGCAAGGAAGAACATGCTCTTCAACCCCGAGGAGTCAATCGACTTCAACGGCAACACGGGCCCCTTCATCCAGTACACCTACGCACGCATACGCAGCATAATGCGCAAGGCCGCCGAACAGGGCATCAGCCTGCCCGCGACGCTCGACGGCGACTATCCCGTAAACCAAAAGGAGACCGAACTGATACAGAAGATGAACGAATACGGCGCAGCCGTGCGCCAGGCCGGTACGGACTACAGCCCCAGCGGCATAGCTAACTACTGTTACGAACTGACCAAAGAGTTTAACCAGTTCTACCACGACTACAGCATCCTCGGAGCCGACGACGACAAGGAGAAGGTCTTGAGGTTGGTACTTGCGGCGAATGTAGCAAAGACATTGCGCAACGGTATGGCACTCTTAGGCATTGAAATGCCCGAGCGCATGTAATTATTAAATGAATGATGAAAAATGAATAATGAAAAATCATCTTGGGATTATTCATTATTCATTTTCCATTGTTCATTAAAACAGGCTATATGAAATGTGATTTAACATCACCGCCGGATTACAGGCATGACACGGTATTGCCATTACCTGTTGAGGTTTCGGCCGACGCATGGGCGGTGGATGCGGCGTGCAGCGGCAATCCGGGCAAGATGGAGTACCGCGGAATCGACCTCGCCACGGGCGCGCAGGTGTTCCATTACGGCCCGGTCTTCGGCACTAACAACATCGGCGAGTTCCTCGCCATAGTCCACGCCCTTGCCCTTATGGAGCAGAAAGGCATGCGCAAGACCATTTACAGCGACAGCTTTACGGCCATAACGTGGGTTAGGAAGATGCAGTGTAAGACCAAACTCGAGCTTAACGGCAAGACGGAGCAGCTGCACCAGGTGATAGCCCGTGCCGAAAACTGGCTTCGCACCCACCCGTTCCGCGTACCTATCATACAATGGGACACGCGCGCCTGGGGCGACATACCGGCCGACTTCGGCAGGAAATGACGCGCCACAGCCTGCCGCAAGGCGGGGCGGTGGCCTGATAAATAACTTAAACGGAAGTGCCGCCCACGGCGTATCGGCCTAATCCGCCCAATTAGTCCCATCTTTTAATCAAACCAAACACCTAATGACCGAATTTGAGAAAATGCGCAGCGAGCAACTCTACGACTTCTCAGACCCCGAGATACTCGAGAGCCTAAGGCACGCCAAAGAGGCGTGCGTCAAGCTGCAGACGATGACGATAACCACCGACGGCTACCGGGAGGTGATAGAAGACCTTATTCCCGGCATCCCGGAGGACAGCACCGTGTGCCCGCCGTTCCATTGCGACCACGGCAACGGCATACGCATGGGCCGCAACGTGTTCGTAAACTACAACTGCACTATGCTCGACGGAGCCATGATCACGCTTGAAGACAACGTGAAGATAGGTCCCCACTGCCAGCTGTACACGCCGCAACACCCCTTCGACCATGTGCCCCGTCGTAAGACCATAGAGACCGCCTATCCCATAACCATAGGCGAAGACACCTGGCTCGGCGGCGGCGTAATAGTCTGTCCGGGCGTCAAGATAGGCAAACGCTGCATAATAGGAGCCGGCAGCGTGGTGACGAAAGACATCCCCGACGACTGCGTTGCGGCAGGAAACCCGGCACGGGTGATAAGGAAATTGGAAATTAAGGGTTGAAGATTAAGAGTTAAGAAAACATGTTCTGTTGATAAGTTTGATGCAACAATGCATGTTTTCTTAATTGGCTTAACGTCGAACTTCGTTTCTTAACTATTAATTCTTAATTCAAATGACTCTTAACTCTTAATTCAAAAAGTGGAAATATTATACGTTTGCCTCGGTAACATCTGCCGTTCTCCGGCAGCCGAGGCCATCATGAAGAAGAAGCTGGAAGAGCTTTGGCCTTACTCGAAAGACGTGTTTGTCGACTCGGCCGGCATCGGCTCGTGGCATGAAGGGCAGCTGCCCGACCGACGGATGCGCGAGCACGGCGCGCGTCGGGGCTACGACATAAGCAGCCGCGCAAGGCAGATAAGGCGCGAAGACTTCGCCAAGTTTGATTACATCTTCGGCATGGACCACGACAACATGACTGACCTGATGCGCATGACGCGCAACGACGAGGAGCGCAAGAAGGTGATGTGCGCGGCCGACTTCATGACGCGCCACCCCGGATATGACACCGTGCCCGACCCGTATTACGGCGGAGCGGAGGACTTCGAGCTTGCGCTCGACCTGATAGAGGACGCCTGCGACGGCATCATAAACGAGATTTTAAAACGGGGCTGACGGCAGTCGGCCATCCCATCTGCCTCCTCCACATCTGCAAAAACAAGGAATACAATGGAAATAAACTACAAGATACAGTTCCCCGGGATAATGAAGGGGAAGAAGATACTCTACGTGCACGGCTTCGCTTCGTCGGGACAGTCGGGCACGGTGCTTAAGCTGCGCGAGATGCTTCCCGGCGCAACGGTCGTCGCCCCCGACCTTCCGCTGCACCCCGAGGAGGCCATGCTGCTGCTCAGGGACACCTGCCGGCGCGAGAATCCCGACCTGATAATAGGCACGTCGATGGGCGGAATGTACGCCGAAATGCTTTACGGACATGACAGGATTGTGGTAAACCCGGCCTTCCTGATGGGCGACACGATGCTGAAACACGGCATGGTGGGCAAGAACACCTTCCTGAACCCTCGTCAAGACGGCGTGCAAGACTTCATCGTAACTAAGGCTTTGGTCGAGGAATACAAGGCCGTTACGGCCCAATGCTTCAGCGGTGTGACCGACGAGGAGAGCCGCGAGCGCGTCTACGGACTCTTCGGCGACGAGGACCCGGTGGTACACACGATGGAAATCTTTGCCGCCCATTACCGCAACGCAATCAGCTTCCACGGCGAACACCGCATGAACGACAAGATACTGCTGCACTCCGTCATCCCCGTAATCCAGTGGATAGACGACAGGCAGAGCGGACGCACGCGCCCGATAATCTACGTCGGCATCGACGCCCTGCGCGACGCGCGCGGCAACCAGCAGTCGAGCGCGATGAAGGCGTACCGCTTCCTACTTGAGAACTACACCATATACATCGTCGCCACGGCACCCACGAACATGCCGGAATACGTAACCGGAGTGACCGAATGGACTAAGGACGTGGTCAACGTGCCTGCATGGAACCACATAGTGTTCACCAACCGCAAGGACCTTCTCTACGGCGACTACCTCATAGACCCGTCAGACGACTTCGGCGCGGCAGACTTCGTGGGCACGCGCATCAAGTTCGGCGACGACACTTTCAAGACTTGGGAGGAGATAATCGAGTTTTTCGGAAGGCTCGGAGGACAGTAATTAATAAATTGAAAATGAACAATGAAGAATGAAAAATCATGAAATGAACAATGAAGGATAAATCAAATTAAAAATAACTTTTTCCGCTCATCTGATTGATTCCCCATTATTCATCTCATGACTTTTCATTCTTCATTGTTCATTTTTAATTATTTCATTATCTGATTGTTCATTTTTTCATTATTCATTTTTCATTTAACCATGAATTACCTGTATGCCCGAATAGCTGAAATCATAGGCCTTTACGGCTCCGTAAAGCCGGCAACGCTCAACAAGATGGTGCACGAGACGCTTGTCATGGCGTGCCACGACGGACTGCGCGGCACTGGGCAAGCCTACGGGAACCTGTTCTCGCAGGTTGACTACCTTTGCCGCAAGCACCACATCAGGACGGCCGACAGGGTGCAGATACAGGCCATGCGCCGCCACGCCAACAGTCCGGAGGCCTTAGGCAGGGACGATTTCATGTACGACATGCGCGCCCTCGGCAGTTTCGTATCCGCAGTAACGGGCGACGGCGTGCCCGGCGAGCTGCTACGGCTGCTGCCGGCCAACGACCGCCCTTATGACCGCACGGAGGGCGTAGACGCGCGCTACGTGCGCTGCATTGTAAGGCGGTGGGACGAACGCTACGCATACGTGTCGGCCGAAAAGGGACTGGAAGGACGGTTGCTGGCCGTCGACCTGACCGACGAGGACCTGGCATACGTGGGCAAAATGCTGCGCGAGGGCATGCAGCTCAACCTGCTCGACTGCAAGATAACCGGCGCAAAGGTAGGTCGGCCTACTGCGGATGAGGGCACGGCCGACGTCGTTGAGCCGGGCCTCATAGTAGTAGAGCCGGATTACCTGATAGACATCAGCGCAATAGCGGCCTGCTTCAAGGACTACGGCCACCACCCCCTGACGTTCACCATTGACCGGATGGCCCCGAGGGCTAACAGCCAGGCCATACTATTGGGTAATCTCGCAGGAACCGTGCTCGACGGAGTGGTGAACGAAGGCGACGGCTTCAGCCTCAACGGGGCCATACGCTCAAACTTCGCCGACAAGGCTTTAGAATACTGCGCGTGCGCCGACTTCGACGCCGAAAGGTTCAAGACGGAGATCAAGGCGCAGGCCGACAACATAAGGAAGGCCGTAAGCGTGATGTTCGGCGAGTACGACCGCAGCCGCGCCGTGCTCGAACCGTCGTTCATCTGCGAACGTCTCGGCCTGCAGGGGCGCGTCGACATGATGACCACCGACTTCCGTCTGCTCGTAGAACAGAAGTCGGGCAAGAACCGATACATCGAGACCGGCCGCCCCGGAGCGCACGGCAACCGCCAGCTGGAGCACCACTACGTGCAGCTGCTGCTCTATTACGGCGTGCTGAGATACAACTTCAATCTCGGCTACGACGCTACCGACATACGCCTGCTTTACTCGAAATACGCCCCGGAACAGGGTCTGATGGCCGTAGCCTTCTACCGCAAGCTGTTCCGCGAGGCCGTAAAGCTGCGCAACCAAATCGTAGCCACCGACTTCACGATAGCCCGCGAGGGATTCCAAAAGATACTTCCGCGCCTGAATCCAGACACCGTGAACACCGAACGGCTCGACTCCCAATATTATAATAGGTGGCTGCTGCCCAAGATTGAGGCCGTGACCGCTCCGCTCGCAAGCATGCAGCCGCTCGAGCGCGAATACTTCTGCAGGATGATGACCTTTGCCTACCGCGAGCAGCTATTGGGCAAGGTGGGGTCGCAGGAGGGCGTAAGCCGGTGCACGGCCGACCTATGGAACATGCCGCTGGCAGAGAAGATAGAGACCGGTAACATATATTTAGGACTGACGATTAAGGCTAAGGAATGCTCCGCAGACGGCGGTGCGCCCGACCTGATAACGCTCGCCGTGCCCGGACAGGGCGAAGGCTTCCTGCCTAACTTCCGCCGCGGCGACATGGTTTACCTCTACCGCTACGCCGAAGGGCGCGAGCCCGACGTAAGGCAGAGCCTGCTCTACAAGGGCTGCATGACCGAGATACGCACCGACGAGATAACCGTAGCGCTGATGAACGGGCAGAAGAATCCCGAGATACTCAAGGTGCGCGCGGCCGGACAGGCCGACCTCTACGCCGTGGAGCACGCCGGAGGCGACGCCTCGGCAGGAGGAGCGGCGCGCAGCCTGCACGAATTAATAACGGCACCCGACGACCGCCGCAGCCTGCTGCTCGGACAAAGGGCACCGAGGCGCAACGCCGAAGCCCGGCTGACACGGACATACGACGAGGCCTACGACGACATAGTGCTGCGCGCCAAGCAGGCCGAAGACTACTTCATGCTCGTAGGTCCGCCCGGCACGGGCAAGACATCGATGGCCATAAGGTTCGTAGTGGAAGAGGAGCTGGCGGCCGACGGCGCGTCGGTGTTGCTCATGGCGTACACCAACAGGGCCGTCGACGAGCTGTGCGCCATGCTCGACTCGGCCGGCATAGACTACCTGCGCATAGGCAACGAATACAACGCCGACCCACGGACTAAGCCCCGCCTGCTCGGCGAGGCGGTCAAGGCGTGCCCCAGGCTCGAGGCGATGAGGGCGAAGCTGGCCTCGGCGCGCGTCGTCACGGGCACCACGTCGATGATAATGTCGCGCCCGTTCGTGTTCGACGTGAAGCGGTTCACGCTCGCCGTGGTCGACGAGGCGTCGCAGATACTCGAGCCTAACATCATCGGCCTGCTCGCCGCCCACCGCACCGACGACGGCGGACGCACGGAGTGCCGCATAGGACGGTTCATCCTGACGGGCGACCACAAGCAACTGCCGGCCGTAGTGCAGCAGGGCGTGGAAGAGTCGGCGGTGGCGTCGCCGCTGCTGCGCGCCATCCACTTGGACAACTGCCGCAACTCGCTGTTCGAGCGGCTGCTGCGCACCGAGCGCGCCGCCGGGCGCACGGAGTTCATGGGCACGCTGCGCCGCCACGGCCGCATGCACCCAGACGTGGCCTACTTTCCCTGCCGTGAGTTTTACCTCGAGGAGAGGCTGCGCCCCGTGCCGCTGCCCCACCAGCGCGAGACGACCCTCGAATACGCCGACATAGGCCTCGACGACGGCCTCGACGCGATGCTGCGCACGCACCGCATGATCTTCATCCCCTCGCGCCCGTGCCGCCGCCCCGACGTATCTGATAAAGTGAACACCGACGAGGCGGCCACCGTGGCCGAAGTGATGAGGCGCGTAAGACTGATGCTCGGCGAGAGGTTCGCGCCCGCGAAGAGCATCGGGGTGATAGTGCCCTACCGCAACCAAATAGCCGTGATACGCAAGGAAATAGAACGTTTCGGCATGCCCGAGCTTGAAGCCGTGACGATAGACACCGTGGAGCGATACCAGGGGAGCCAGCGCGACGTGATAATCTACTCGTTCACCGTGCAGGGCAAGTGGCAGCTCGAGTTTCTCGCTGGCAGCTGCTTCGACGAGGACGGACGCACGATAGACCGCAAACTGAACGTGGCCCTGACCCGCGCACGCCGCCAAATGATAATGACGGGCAACGCCGAAGTGCTGTCGGCCAACTCGGTTTTCAGCAAGCTCATCAGCTACGTAAAAGACTGCGGAGGATACATTAAAATCTAAAAGGCCGCCTTTCGGCGTGCAAAAGGTAGCCTTTTATACGCCGGAAGGTAACCTTTTGCACGCCGAAAGGCGGCTTTTTGGAACAAGAAAAGTAAACGACTGAATATCAGCCGCTTACGTATGGACGTAAAACAAGCGTGCCCTGACGTCCGCGCACACGCCTAAAGGCCGTGGCCGACGTCAGGGCACGCTCCGCATAACAGCGTCTGTGAGCGTCAGCCGCGCTCCCCGATGGTCTCCTTAATGATAAACACGCACGCGGCTCCAGCCACGAGCAGCACGCCCGACACTAGCATCATGCTGCTCTGCGCGCTGCCTACGAGGCTAAGCACTACGCCGCCCAGGGCCGCAGCCACTATCTGCGGGATGCATATCGTGCCGTTGAACAGGCCGAGATAAGTGCCCATGTGGCTGCCGTTAAGAGCGTTGGTCACTATGGTGAAAGGCATGGCCAACATGGCCGCCCATGCGCAACCGATGAGCAGGTAGGGCACGAAGAGCACGTATTGGTCGTGGATGAACGGCACCATAAGGAAGCCCGCGCCGCCCAACACGAGGCTGAACGAATAGGCCGCCTTGCGGTTCTTAAACCTCGGGAGCACCACTGCCCAGCACACGCTGCCTATGGCCTGCACGGCGAAGAGTATGCCCACCCAGTTGCCGGCGGCCTGGAATCCGGCCGAAGCCGGATCAGTAGTGTTCCAGCAAGTCTCGGCGATGGCCCCGTTGGTGTAGTTCCACATGTAAAGGAACGCCGCCCAGCAGAAAAACTGCACCAGTCCCACCGTCCAAAACGCCGACGGAGCGTCGCGCAGCAGCTTCAGCCAGTTTACCTTGTCCTCGTTGAGCGGCTTTGCCAGGCCGTGGTATTCGGCATACTCCTTCGGCGGCATCTCCTTCACCTTGACCGAAGTGTAGATCACGCAGAGTATCAGTATGGCCGCGCCTATGTAGAAAGAGTAGATCACGGAGTCGGGTATCACGCCCTTAGGCGCGATGTTGCTGATGCCGATGAACGTAAAGAAGAACGGGAACACGTAGCCCACCAGCGAGCCGGCGTTGCACAAGAAGCTCTGAATGGAATAGGCAAGGCCCTTCTGCCGCTCGTTTACCATGTCGCCTACGAGCATCTTAAACGGCTGCATGGCCATGTTGATGCTCGTGTCGAGGAACATCAACGCCACGAGGCCGAACACCATTGCCGTAGACACCGTCATGCCGAACGAGCCCGCGTTGGGCAACAGGAACATCACGATGACGGCCACCAGCGCCCCTATGAAGAGGTAAGGGATGCGCCGCCCGAAACGGCACCAGGTCTTGTCGCTGAACGTTCCCACAAGCGGCTGCACGATGATGCCCATCAGCGGCGGCAAGATCCAAAAGTAACTAAGATCGTGAGGGTCGGCGCCGAGCGTCGCGAAGATGCGGCTGATGTTGGCACTCTGCAGGGCGTAGGCAATCTGTACGCCGAAAAAGCCGAAACTCAAGTTCCAGAGTTTGGCAAAACTCAGGTCAGGTTTTTTTTTTAATCCGGTATTCATTTTTTATGTTTAAGGTTTTTGTCAGTTCATGATTTTATGATTCATAATGCACGATGCATACATTCATAATGTGCGTAATGCACAATTTACTATTGATTCATCATGCCCTAATTCGTAATCCGTAGCCCGCGTCGATGCCGCCTACCAGCACGGCGTATGCCCCGATTGTGCATTATGACTTATGCATTATGAATTTATTTAGTGGTTCCCCTTACTATCAGCTTTGTCCTTACCACGCGCTTCTCCACCTTGTCTATGGGTATGCGTCCCTCCACTTTGCCTATCAGTATGTCGGCAGCCTGGCGTCCCACCTTGTATCCGTTTTGTTCCACGGTGGTGAGCATCGGGTCGCAGGCTATGGCGCGCTGCCCGTTGGTAAACCCGCAGACCGACACGTCTTCGGGCACGCGCAGGCCCATGCGCTTGGCCGTATACATTATGCCTATGGCCGTATCGTCGTTGATTGCGAAGAAAGCGTCGGGGCGGTTGTCCATACGGAGCACGGCCGGAGTAACCCGCTCGGCGTCTTCCCTGTTGTCGCACTCCATCTTAACGCACTCGTCCGGGTTAAGCCCGTGCTTGCGCAGGGCATCGTACCAGCCGTTATACCTGTTCTTTGATATCTCGAGCTTCATCGTAGTGCCGTAGAAGGCAATGTTGCGGCAGCCGGTGCCTATCAGATACTCTACGGCCGAAAACGCGCCCATATAGTCGTCTACGGTCACACGGCTCGAGTTGACCCCGGTGCAAATCCTGTCGAAAAACACAAGCGGCAGCCCAATGTCGATAAGCCTTTGGAAGTGGTCGTAGTTGCGGGTGTCCTTAGCCTGCGATACGATGATGCCGCACACCTTGTTCTCGTAGAACGAACGGCACGTGTCAACCTCGCGCTCGTACGCCTCGCCGCTTTGCGCCACGAGCAGGCGGTAGCCGTGCTTGAGCGCCTCGTCCTCAATTCCGCTAAGCACAGAAGAAAAGTAAAAATGGGTAAACTGCGGGAGTATCACGCCGATGATTTTCATCGTCTTGTTACTGCGGAGCGATTCAGCCATGAGGTTCGGACTGAAGTTGTGCTCACGCGCGTAAGCCGTTATCTTGTTGCGCGTCTCCTCGCTGATTCTCGTGTTGCCCTTCAGCGCACGCGACACCGTAGCCACGGATACGCCAAACTTCCGGGCTATGTCTTTCATCGTTATCGGTGCGTTGTTGTCGGGCATTTCGTATGCTTTTTATACCGCAAAATTACGTAATGCGCATATATATTAACCTTTACACATTATATTATTTAAGGTTTTCAATGTGCAACCGTTTGCACAGTCAAGAATGTATTTTTATGTTAAATAGGGCACCGAATCTTATAAATGAGAGCTATTTTTGCAGATGTGAAAACTGACCTTAAGCCGTAGTAACGGCTGCATGTAACGAAACTATTTATTATAAATACGTTTGTTTAATTTAACCTAAAAAACACAAAATGATGAAGCAGGTAAAAACAAAAACCTCCCTTAGGATTTTGTCCTTGCTTTTAGGACTATTCCTATCCGTAGGAGCCTTTGCTCAAAATGAAGTCAAAGGCGTAGTGAAGGATGCTTCCGGCGAGCCGATCATCGGCGCGACAATCCGTGTCGTAGGGCAGGACGGCGGCGCCATTACCGACTTTGACGGCAACTTTACCATCAAAGCCGCTCCCGGAGCCAAGCTGCAGGTGTCTTACATCGGCTACAAGGCCGTTGAAGTGCCTGTATCCTCTAACATGGTCATTACACTGGAAGACGACGCCCAGTTGCTCTCAGACGTAGTGGTCATAGGTTACGGCCGCGCCAAGAAGGAAGACCTTACCGGCTCGGTCACGGCTATCAAGCCCGACGAGATGAGTAAGGGTATCACCAGCAGCGCGTCTGACATGCTCGTAGGCAAGGTGGCCGGCGTTGACGTAATCACATCCGGCGGTACTCCTGGTTCAGGAGCGCAGATCCGCATCCGCGGCGGCTCGTCGCTCAACGCCAGCAACGACCCTCTGCTCGTAGTCGACGGTCTTACGATAGACAACAACACGGCCACGGGTATGAGCAACGTCATGGCAATGATCAACCCGAACGACATCGAGACTTTCACCGTGTTGAAAGACGCTTCGGCCACGGCCATCTACGGTTCGCGCGCATCTAACGGTGTCATCATCATCACCACTAAGAAAGGACGCAAGGGCACAGGTCCGAAAGTGTCTTACAACGGCGACGTGACTCTCTCAACCACGCAGAAACGCTACGACGTGCTCAACGCCGACGAATACCGCGCACTCATACAGAATGTGATAGGCCCGGATGCCGCACCACTCGGCAACGCCAATACCGACTGGCAGGACGAAATCTTCCGCACGGCGATAAGCACCACGCACAACGTCTCGATATCGGGCGGACTCAAGAACATGCCTTACCGCGTATCTGCCGGCTATCAGGGCGACAACGGTATCATCAAAAAGTCTGACATGCGCCGCTACAACACGTCGGTCAACCTCGCGCCGTCGTTCCTCGACGACCACCTCAACTTCAACGTTACGGCAAAGTTCACCCACGAGGAAGACAGCTACGTTGACGCAGGCGCCGTAATCGGCGGAGCACTCGCAATGGACCCGACACGCCCCGTCTACCTTGATCCGTCAGACCCGGCTTACAAATTCATGGGCGGATACTTCCAGTACTACCAAGCTGCCAACAACTTCAGCGATCCCGATTGGGCATACACCACGAACACCAACACTCCGCAGAACCCCGTTGCGCAGCTTTACCAAAGGGACATCCTGGCACAGGCCAACGACTTCACCGGCAACATAGAGCTTGACTATAAGGTGCACGGCTTCGAGGACCTGCGCATCCACGCAAGCTACGGCGGACAGTACACAGCCAGCCGCCAGAACGACTGGACGTCGCCTTATTCTTACAGCAACAACTATTACGGCTGGAACGGAATAACCCGCTACTACAAGTATAGCATCACGGCTAACGTTTACGCCCAGTACCAGCACACGTTCGGCGCGCACAACGTTGACGTAATGGTCGGCGCAGAGGAATCCCACTACCACCGCTCCGGATACAACGAGGGAAGCGGCTGGGATTCGTACACCCAAACGGCATACAACCCCTCGCTCAGGGACGAGCAGGAATGGGCTACGCACAACTCGCTCGTATCTTACTTCGGCCGCGTGAACTACACCCTGCTCGACCGCTACATGCTTACCGCAACGCTGCGTGCCGACGGTTCGTCGCGCTTCGCCAAAGGACACAAGTGGGGCTACTTCCCGTCAGTGGCATTGGCATGGCGCATCAACGACGAGAAGTTCATGAAAGACCTCACTTGGTGGAACGAGTTCAAGCTCCGCCTCGGCTGGGGACAGACCGGTCAGCAGGACATCGGTTACGACTTCCTTTACACGCCGCTTTACACCACCGGCGACTCTTACGGCCAATATCCGTTCGGTGACACTTATTACACGACGATGCGTCCGGACAAGTACAACCCCGACCTGATTTGGGAGACAACGACCACATGGAACGCAGGTCTTGACTTCGCCTTCCTCAACAACCGCATCACCGCCAACGTCGACGCATACTACCGTAAGACGACCGACCTGATACAGGAAGTGACGCTGCCCGTACTCATGAACTTCGGTATGAGCATGGCACAGAACATCGGTTCGTTGAAAAACTACGGTGTTGAGTTCTCCGTTGGAGCAAAGCCGATCGTAACTAAAGACTTCACTTGGGACATCCAGTACAACGTCTCTTGGAACCATAACGAGATTACCGAGCTTATCGGAGGCGACGACAATTACCGCATAGAAACCGGTAATACGATATCAAGAGGTACCGGCCAGCACGTACAGGCCCACACCGTAGGCCAGCCGGCCAACTCGTTCTGGGTTTACCAGCAGGTTTACGACGAGAACGGTAAGCCGCTCGAAGGCGTTTACGTTGACCGTAACGGCGACGGAGACATCAACAATGACGACAAGTACTTCTACCATAGCCCGGCAGCCGACGTCTACATGGGCTTAACTATGAAGTTCCTCTACAAGAACTGGGACTTGAGCTTCGCCCTCCGCGCCTCGATAGGTAACTACGTTTACTACGACTTCCTGTCAAACAAGGCCGCAGTCAGCGAAAGCGGTCTCTACTCCAACAGCGCTTACAGCAACACCACGCAGGCAGCCGTCGACCTCGGCTTTACCGGCACCGGTACCACCGAGTACTTCCTCAGCGACTACTTCGTGCGCAACGCTTCGTTCTTGAAGTGCCAGAACATTACGCTCGGCTACACGTTCCCGGCTCTCTTCAAGATAGCCAACCGCGAGATGTGCTCGGGCCGTGTGTTCTTCACTGTGCAAAACCCGTTCATCATAACCAAGTACAAGGGACTCGACCCGGAGATTTCAAGCGGTATCGACAGCAACCCGTATCCGCGTCCGTTGAGCTTCCAGCTTGGCTTGAACCTCAACTTCTAATAAGTTTGCGTCAAAATAACATTACGTAAATAATAAAAAAGGATATAACGATGAAAAAAATATTTGCAAAGACAATAGCGGCAGCCGTGCTCACGCTTGGCATGACAGGCTGTGTCAACGATTTGGACATCAGTTCGATCGATCCGCAATCGTCACCTGATGCCGACGACATGGGCCTGTTGGCTAAATGCTACGGCACACTCGGCCTCACAGGTCAGAGGGGCGGCACAGGCAACGGTGACCTCAGCCTTGACGAAGGCGAGTCGGGATTCTACCGCACGACGTTCAACCTGCAGGAACTGCCCACCGACGAATGCATGTGGGCATGGCAGACCGACCCGGACATTCCGCAGGTAACGATGATAGGCTGGAACTCGAGCAGCGTGCGCGTGCAGTGGGCATACACTCGCTTGACTTACGACATTACGCTGTTTAACAGCTACTTGTCACAGGTGCCCGAAAACGATGAATACCGCCAGTACCGCGCCGAGGTGCGCTTCCTCCGCGCCCTTCACTACTGGTATCTGCTTGACCTGTTCGGCAAGGCTCCGTTTAAGACTGAGTTTAACATCACCGAGCTTCCCGTAGAGTACAGCGGCGAACAGATGTACGCATGGCTTGACAACGAGCTTACCGAAATAGAAGCCGAGATGACCGCAACAGGCACAGGCGTAGGCGCATTCAACAACAGTGAGAACTTCGGCCGCGCCGACCTCGGCGCAGTCTACCTGCTCCACGCCCGCTTGGCACTTAACAGTGCCGTTTACAGCAGCGAGGTAGACGCTAACAAGGAATATGAAAAGGCCGTAAACTACTGCAACCTCATAGAGCAGAGCGGTGCTTACGACCTGTCGCGCACTCCAAAGAACGGCAACTCGGGCTACGCCCAGCTCTTCATGGCCGACAACGACCAGAACGCCGAAGCCATGAAGGAGATAATATTCCCGATACGCCAGGACGGACTGAGGACACGCCAGTACTCAGGCTCGCTGATGCTCATCGCCGGAACGCGCTCGGCCGCAATGCCTGACTACGGAATGAAGGAATCGTGGACGTGCCTCTTCGCACGCAGGTCGATGACGGAGAAGTTCTTCCCGAATCTTGACAACGTGCCCATCGTGGCCGAAGACGCTGAGACTTCAACCGACAGGGCTACCGCCGCAAGCCTCGATGAGAAGTACGGAACTACCGTAGCCGACCTCATAGCCGCAGCCGGCGACGACCGCGCCCTGCTGTACAGCGGATGCTCCGACGGCAGACGCACTATCTCCACCGACAAGGTGGCCGACTTCAAGAACGGCCTGTCATTAGTAAAATGGACAAACATGAGGAGCGACAATACGGCCGGACAGGACGTGTCTTGGCCCGACACAGACATTCCTCTGTTCCGCTACGCCGAGATTTTCCTCATACGCGCCGAGGCCAACTGGCGTCTCGGTAAGGATGCCAACACCGTTTTGGCCGACATCAACGAGCTGCGCGGCCGCGCTAACGCCGCGCCGTTCAGGGTAGCCGACGTTACGGAGGAGAACCTGCGCGACGAGTGGTGCCGCGAGTTCTTCATGGAGGGCCGCCGTCGCAGCGACCTCGTGCGCTTCGGCTGCTTCACCAGCGGTAAGTACCTGTGGGACTGGAAGGGCGGCGAAGCCAACGGCACAAGCGTTGACTCACACTTCAACGTATATCCCATACCTTACCAAGATTTGCTGAACAACGGCAACCTTCACCAGAATGACGGTTATTAATGGAATAAAAGTAATCTATAAAAAGGAAAGAAGATTATGAAAAATATAATTAAAAACATGTTGGTTCCGGCGTGCCTGCTGGCCGTGCTCCCGTTCATGGCCTCGTGCGAGACCGACACCGACGACAATCCTACGCTGCGTCAGCCGCAGGC
>CALUFN010000034.1 GCA_944319945.1 uncultured Prevotella sp. | reverse complement strand
GTGTCCGCTTTCCAAGTTCCACGAGTGCGGCCAGATGAAGTCGTCGCCGTAAGGAGTGTCGGCCTGTCCGTAGCCCGCGTATTGGAAATAAATGTTGTCGACGTAGCCGTCGCCGTCGGCATCGTATTCGGAAAAGTCAATCTCTTCGTCCAGCGCTTGGCATGATTCGATTATCGCCTCGTAGATCCGTGCGTCTTGTCCGCCTGTGTCGCTACCGTAGTAAGTGGCTTCGTGCGAGAGCTTCACCGGGCCGGCCACTACGAACTCGGGGTCGAACCGTCCGGCCGACGACGCAATGTAGAAATCCCTTGCGCTGCCGTTCGCGCCGTTGCCGTAAGTGAATCCCTCCTTGTTGAGCATGTCGGTGTAAAACTGCTTGGGGGCGCCGACCGAGCTGAAGTCTTGGTCGCTGAACTCCCAGAGTATCACGAGCGACTTCTGCCTGCCCAGCGTGGGAAAGTCGTTGATGCGTATGCGGGCCGGAGCCGACCTCGTGCGCGGCCTCTGCGGTCGTGCGGCGGTCAGCGTGGAGACGAACGCCTGGCGGTCGATCGTCTTTACGTAGTCGCTCTCGGCTTGGTTGCGCTCGGCGGCGTTGCGCGCCTGCATGCCGCTGCCTGTTATCTTTCCGCTTTCCAGCCGCGCGTACTCGAACGCTCCGGTCGTCTTGTTATAATACAATGGGATCCCGTCTTCGGTTGTCCGCATGTGGCTCCATTCGTCGCCGCGTATCATCACCGTCAACATGGTTCCGTCGGGTTGGCGCACCTGTTTCGGGCTAGGGTCGGCCGGTATCGCCATTACGTTGGCGCAGCCGAGAGCCAGCATGAGGCCCGGCACATAGAGTTTTATTGATTTCATGGTCGTCATTGTTTTTTATAAATAATCCGTTGGCGTAATTATTTATGTCTCTTTAAGACCGAAACTTTCGGTTTGTTGCATTTCGATGCCTATTACTTACGGTTTTCACTTGCTTCCGATTCAGTTGCAAAAGGTATCCTTTTATCGTGCGAAAGGCCGCCTTTTACGAGGCGAAAGGCCATGTTTTACAACATGAAAGAGCATCATTTGAAACCGTAACCATCGTCATTCTGCTAAAAATAATCCTGCCAACGGGGTGTTAACAATGAAGAGTCGGGACGAGGCAGGACCAGCCTTGCCTACCCGGCTCTCCATCACACATTTACATTATCCTTATTACTTAACCAACACTTTCTGCGTCTTGCCGCCAGCCTTCACGATATACAGTCCGGCGGGAACGCTGATTGTCTCGGTGGCTTGTGCCGTGCGTCTTGCCATGTTGGCTCCGCCTGCGGAGTAGACCATTACGGCTTGGCCCTCAGCACCGGTCACGGTGATGCTTCCTTCACCGCCGCAGATCGTCACGCCGCCGTCCGTCGTCACGCCGGCTATGCCCGTGGTGACGGCCACGGTGTTAGACAATGCCGACTCGCCGAGGTCGTATATCGCACTCACCGCGTAAGTGCCGTCGGCCTGTGCCTTGGCTTCGGGAGTGAGAACGAGGCTTACGCCTTCGCCGTCGCAATAAACGTTGTAGCCCTTAAGAACCGGAGCCTGTGCCTCGGTGTAGGCAATGTTGTCGATCATTATGCCGAAACCGTCGTAAACGGTGTGGATTGCAACATACTTGGCATCGGCCGGAAGCGTTGTCTTAACCTCTTGCCAGTTACCCGCCGTGCTGTAAGTTACGGTTGTAACCTTCTCCGTAAACGACTCCGGATTGCGGTCGGTGCTCGACGCAAGCACTTCTATCGTGCTGGTGATGTCGTTGCTCAGCGTCATGAACGAGAAGTCGGTGCCGCCCTTAACCTCGGGCGAGATGAACCAGTCGTCGTCGGGCGTAGTGCTCGGGCGTCCCTCGGCGTCGGCTCCGTAGTTGCCGAAGTGGATGAGACACTTCTCTCCTTCATACGGCGTCCACATCGCCGCCGTCGGACATCCTGCCTCCCTTGCGCTCCATGTCATCCATGCATACGGCTGGTTGGCGTAAGGCCAATAGTTGCTGTAGTATTGGATGAAAGTCATTGTAAGGTTGCCGTCGCCGTCGTAGGTAGTCCATCCGTTCATGTCGTCGAGCATGAAGGCGGGCATGTCCTCGAAGTCGAGCGTAACCTCGCGTCCGTCCATAGCCTCGGGTGCAGTCCAGGTGAGCAGGTTGTCGCCCGTAAGGGCAAGGTCGGCAGGAGCCGGCAGGTCTACTTGCTCAGGCTCGAGCGTAATTTCATCGCTCTCGTTGTTGCTCTCGTCTTCGTCTCCGTCGTACATCACTTGCGCGCTGTACCTGTATTCCTCCATGCCGGCCGTGATAGGCAGGGTGAAGTTGAATACGGCCTGTCGGCCCGTTTCAAGAGCCTGTCGGCCCGTAGCCTCGTATATGGTCTCGCCGTTCAGGTTGAACAATACCGAGTATTCGTCGGCCGTCTTGGCTCCGCGGTTGGTCACGGTCACTGCTATGTTGGCCGTGTCGCCTACTACCGGCATGTACGGCCGTGATATTGCGGCAAGGGCGAGGTCGTTGCCGTAAGCGTCGGCTATGCTCCAGTTGTCGGCGAAGACGCGCGTTGCGCCGTCGGGAACGTATGCCGTCAAGGCCACCTGTGCCTTCTTTCCCTTCAGTGAAGAGAGGTTGAATACGTGCTCAGTCCAGCCGTTGTTGCCCGTAAGCCTTACCGTGTCGCCCACTGCTACGTAGTCGTTAGTGCCGTCAACCGACGCGCTTACCGTTACGTAAGCCTCTTCGGGAATGGCGTCGAAGTGGTTGAGCCATATCTTCATCATAGGCAGTTCGGCGTCGGTGAAGTCGATGATAGGCGACAGGAACGTGCCCGAGCCGTCTTCAACGCCCGTGTTGAGGAACAGCAGTTGCAGTCCGTCTTCGTTCTGCGGCTGTATCTTGTCGTTGTAATAGCCTTGATCGAGAGTCCACGTTTGGCCGTTCTTGCCTGCAACGAGTATCCAGGGCGAATAGTCTATGCCGTCGGCGCTGAACGGTTCGTTCACCGGCAGCTCGTAAGGCACGCCGAGAACTATGCTTGAACGGGCGTAGTCAGACTCGCCTTCGGTGTTCTTCGCCGTAATGCCGAATGCGTATTGGTCTTGCGTCTCGGCGGCATCGAGGATCTCAACCTCTACCGACGTCTCCCCGTTTACTTCTCCGAGGGCCGTGTAAGCCGGGTATTGGCTTGCGTCATACTTATAGATCGTATATGTAACTTGCGCCGGATCGACATATCCGTCGTTCTTGCCCTTGGCCGTAGCGTCCCAGCTTAAGACGGCCTTAGTGCGGTCGCTGCCCCACTTGATCTTAAGGTTCTGCACCGTTTCCGGCGTGTCGGCGCCGATGAACTTACGTGCGACTACGGGCCAGCCCTCGCCGTTTTCGTTTACGGCCACTATCTTGAAGTCGTTCCATCCGTGTACGGCCGTAACCTTTACCGACGCTTCCGCGCCTGCCGTAAGGTTGGTTGCGCTGCCAAGCTCGTTGCCGTCAAAGTCGTAGACTACGGCCTTTGAGATTGTTCCTACGCTGCTTCCGTCAATTGCCGTTGTAGGAAGGTTGAACGTAACGGTAGCTCCGAGGGCGCCGTTGGCGTCGGGCGTTACGTTGAGCTGGCGCACGCGGTCGGGTGCCGTAGCCTTCGCCACCTCCTTAACGCTTAGGTTGTCTACTTGCCAGCCTGTACCTGAGCCTACGCTGTAATCATGCAGTGCGAAGTTGTAGCTGCCGTTTTCCGACGGGCGGAAATAGAACTCACGGGTCACCCAATCGCCTGTCGTGTATTTTACGGCCTCGTCGAGCACGTTGTCTTGTGCTTCTACGGTGTTGCCACGGCCTACGGTAGTGCGCAGATCGCCGTATCCGTTAAGGTCGTATTGCAATGCGTAAACCTTGTCATTTGTAAGACTGAACGGCGGAGTTATAAGCCAATCGTCGCCTCCGTCCCAGCTCGACGTAACATAGAAATAATAATAATTCCACGACCAAGTGCGTGCCGTGCCGTCGTTGTTGGCGTTGATTATAGTCCATCCGTCGAGGCAATTCTCCTCGCCGAACTCGTTTGCGTATGGTAACGGCAGGTATTGGCCGGCGCTTACGGCGTTGGTCTTTGCGCCCACGCTTGTGCTTCCGTGGCTCGTGGCGTAGATAGTGTAAGAGTAGGTTTGTATCTCCTCGCTTTCAAGCACGTCTTCGGCGGTGGTCTCCGTGATGCCTTCGGCTACGGTCTTGCCGTCAACGTCGCGGACTACGGTGTATGTCATGTCGGCCGGGTCGAACGTGCTGCCGAAGTCGGCGTAGCGTCCTTCGGTCGGGGCCGTCCATGTAATAGTGGCCTTTTGGCCGTCGACGGTAAGCGTCGGGTCGCCCACCATGGCCGGCGCGTCGTATCCGCAAACCACCGTTTGGCCGGCGCGCACCGAGCTAAGCTCGTTGTACAACGGGTAGAGCTGTACGGTTACTACGTGCATTCCGCCCGTAAGCTCGAGGTTGAAAGTCAGCTTGTCGCCGTAGGTTATGGTCGACGGAAGGTCGTTTACGGTTGCATACACATTGTCTACGTAGACGTAGCAGCGCACGTTGGGCGACGCCCATGAGGGCAGCTCGAACGTGTTGCCGTCGACGTCGGTCGTCGGCACGGTGAACGACACTGTGGCCGTAGTGCTTCCCTCTGGCACGGTTATGCTGAGGTCGTTGATGTCGGCCCATGTGTAGACGAAGAAATTGTTCTCTGCCTCGGGGCGTTTCGAGAACCAGGTGAAGCCCGTAGGCGCGTTCTCTATCAGCTCGGTCTTCAGTATGTTGTCTGTGGCGCCGTAGGCAACGAACGGTTGCACCTTGTAATATTGCGTGCCGTTGGTGAAGTCGTAGTGGTTTACGATAAGGCTGCCCTGGTTCGTATCGTAATACATCGGCTGCAGTCCGTAAACGTATTCGGTAGGCATGGTGGTGCGGCCTACGGTCTTTATCTCGCACGTCTGTGGGTTTATCTCGCAGATGTAGAGCGAGTCGTCAGAGTTTTGCACGCGTAGCATGCCGCCGGCTGCGGTGAACGCCTTGGGCGAGAAGTTGCCTTTGGCACGGCTCGACTTGTATCCGCCCAAGTAGCCTATGCGTTGCAGGCTCACGGTTGCGGTGTCGAGGATGTTGAGGTAATAAGCCTCTTCGTCTGGGTCGTTCATGCTTTCGCCCATTGATATGGCGTAAACGACGTCGCGGTTGTCGTCGTAGGCTATCAGGTACGGCATGCGGCTCTTCTCGCCCGGCGCGGTTACGGTGCGCTGGTCAAGACGTTGCATGGTATTGGCGTCGTACACAGTGCGCGTAAGCGACGTGTAAAGACCGGTGGCCATGTCCATGTTGGGAAGGAAGCTGTACAGTTTTCCTTTGGCCATATACGAGTAAGGCGACACGCCGGCGTCGGAAGACACGGTGTCGCAGGCGAACGGGTCGATGTTGAACGTCACCATTCCGCCCGTCTGCGTAGTGCCGTCGTCGGCAAGTCCGGCGGCTTGGTTGAAGCCGATGTAGGTATATTCGGTGTCGTCTTCCGGGCCGTAGGGCGAGCGTTGCGGAGCCGGCGGCACGGTTTGTGGCTTCTTGCCTTCTTCTGATACGTATTGTCCGAACACGGCCTTGTCTTGCGCCGAATAGACTGGCCACGGGCTTGTGAACTCATGGGCGGCCTTCGCCTTAGCGGCGTCGGCGGTCGCCTTTTGCGGACTTTCCACGGCCGCCTTGTCGGGCTTCGCCTTCTTCTGCGGCATGGTCAGCTTTGTTTGTGCGTAGAGCCCCTGCGCCGCAAGGACTGCCACGGCCAGCGTGAACGCTGTTTTCGTAAATGTATTCATAAGCTGATGTCAATTAATGGTTAAACAAAAATCATGTCGCAAAATTATATTTTTTATCTTTTTCTCAAAAATTTAATAGCTTTTGTTTCTTTTATTTTCAAGAAAACGCAAAACTGTAAACAGTCGGAACGCCCGGAAAGAGGCTTTTCAGGGGGCTGAAAGCGGCTGTTTTTTCAAGAAAGCGTAAAAGCGGAGAAGGCTCCAGACTGCTTGCATGGGCAGGCTTTATGCGGCCGTAGCGTAAGGCGTTCGGTTTCAATGTGTTACGTAAATGCTGGTTGAGCCATTGCGAAAGGTTACCTTTTACGTTACAAAAGGTGGCCTTTCGCAGCCTAAAAGGTTACCTCTTGCAACGTAAAAGGTAACCTTTTGGAAAACGGAGCATATCTTTTGATAAGATAGGCTGCGTCTCGGTAATGAAAATAAAAGTTCGTTTCACTCGCTTTTATTTTGCATTACGCTCGACTTGCACTATCTTTGCATACGGTATGAAAAAATTGTTAACACTATATATCCTCGTATTATCATTGCTGATGACGGCCGCACTGCCGGCGCTCGGAGGCGACAAGATGCCCGGCGGGGCCGTGGAGCTTAAGGTGAAGGGCGACGCCTGCTACAACGCGGGGCGCTTTTCGGAGGCGCTCGACTATTACACCCGTGGGCTCGACAAGGCGAAAAGCGAAAATGAGGATAACCTCTATTACGCCTGCATAGGCAACATTGGCAACATCTATGCCACGATGGGCGACTATAAGCGGGCGTTGCACTATTATATAAAAGGTTATGAGGCGTCCGAGACGAAAGGCAACCGGGAGATGCAATGGCGCTTCGCCACCAACATCGTGGCCGCATATTGCATGATGGGCGACGTGGCCAACGCGCGCGTTTTCTTCAAACAACAGATGAGTTTGCCGGGCACCGACGTTACGATGAAGAAATTTTATTTCTATAACAACCAGTCGCTGATAGCGAGGACTGACGGCAACCTGCGCATGGCCGAGTATTACACGAAGGCCGCGCTCGACTACGCCACGGACAAACGGATGCCGCAATCGTATGTCACGTCTGAGATAATGTGCCTCGGCGACATACGCATGGAGGTCGGCGACGCCGATGGGGCCATGCGCTTTTACGCCGAATGCCGCGACAGTCTGGCGCGCGGCGGCGACAAGGCGCAGCTCGTGTCCGTGTACAAAAAGATGGCCGAGGCCGCACTGCAGCTGGGCGACTCGGCCGCCGCCGAGCGTTACCGGCATAGGTACTTGTCGCTGTCTGACTCGGTGTTCAACACGGCGCAGTTTAACATCGCTGCCGGCAAGCTGTTTGAGTATGAGAACGCCGAGACGAAAAAGCGGGTAGACGGTCTCGTGTCGCGTGGCCGCATACAGCTGATCATCATAATAGTGTTCGTCGCCTTAGCCGCAGCCTTAGCCCTGATGTACGCGGCCCTGCGACGCAAAAACCGCATGCTGACCGACGCACGGCAGACCTTGATGCGCAAGAACGAGGAGCTGACGGCGGGCGACCGGCGGCAGAAGAAACTGCTCGAACAGTACGTCAACGCCCTGAACGCCAAGCAAAACGCAAGGGGAGAAGGCGCATGCGCCGACGGACGCGCTCAAGTAGAGCGTAACGAAATAGGGCTCGACGCCGAGCAGCAAAGCCGCCTGCTCAACAGCATAACTTCCGTACTTGAGGACGTGGAGACGATATCGCGCTCTGACTTCAGCCTGAACATGCTGGCCGACATGGTGGGCACCAACACGAAATACGTGTCGTGGCTGATTAACGACACTTACCATAAGAACTTCAAGACCCTGCTCAACGAGTACCGCATAAGGGAAGCCTGCCGCCGGCTGGCCGACGCCGAGCACTACGGCAACGTGACGATACAGGCCATTTACGAGCAGCTGGGCTACAGCTCGGCCTCGGGCTTCATCAACGCCTTCCGCAACGTGAACGGCATGACGCCCTCGGCCTACATGAAATTGGCAAGACAGGGGGCCGTGGGCAAGGAGTGAATGGGCGCTTTGCTGACATTTGTATATTTTATGTTAAATATGTCGCATGGCATTGCCGTCTTGATGAAAATGTCTATATTTGCGTTATATTTATGATAAAATGAAATGCTCTATCTCTATTCGGAAACGTTTGGGATTGGAAATCAACAAAAAGCTGACTGACGGCCTGATACGTGAGCACCCCTTGCGTCAGTTGTTTTGGGAGTGTACCTTGCGCTGCAACATGCATTGCCGCCATTGCGGAAGCGACTGTAAGAAGTCGGCCTGGTATGCCGACATGCCGAAGGAAGACTTCCTCAGGGTGCTTGACGGCGTGGCCGCGCATACCGATCCTCACAAGGTGTTCGTCATCCTGACGGGCGGCGAACCGCTCGTGCGCGACGATCTTGAGGAGTGCGGCCGCGCGATTTACGACCGTGGCTTCCCCTGGGGGATGGTGACCAACGGGCTTTATCTTACCCCCGAGCGCTTAGAGGCTTGCCTGCGCGCCGGCATGCATACGGCTACGGTGAGCCTTGACGGCTTCAGGGAGGAGCACAATTGGATGAGGGGCAACGCCCTGAGCTATGACCGCGCCGTCGCGGCGATACGTATGCTTAACGCCGTGCCCGGCCTGGTGATCGACGTGGTGACGTGCGTCAATAGGCGAAATTACGCCAGCCTTGAGCAGCTGAAGCGGTTTCTCATAAGCATCGGGGTGAAGCGCTGGCGTATGTTTACCGTCTTCCCGGTAGGCAGGGGGGCAGGCGACGCCGAACTGCAGCTGTCTTCGGCCGAGTTCAGGGGCTTGCTCGACTTTATCAAAAGCACGCGCAAGCAGGGCGGGATCAAGGCGAGTTACGGTTGCGAAGGGTTCTTAGGCGGGTATGAAGGCGACGTGCGCGACCATCTGTTCTTCTGCCAAGCCGGCGTGACGGTAGGTTCCGTGCTTATTGACGGCTCGATATCGTCGTGCCCGAGCATACGGGCCGATTATCATCAAGGCAATATTTACACCGATGATTTCATTGACGTGTGGGAGCGTCGCTTCCTTCCGTACCGCGACCGGGCGTGGATGCGCACCGGCGAATGCGCCTCGTGTAAGTATTTCCGCTACTGCCGGGGCAACGGCATGCACCTGCGCGACGCCGAAGGCAGGCTGCTGTTGTGCCATCTACGCAAGTTGGTTGAATAAAAAACATAGGCTTATGAGAAAGAGAAGTTTTATTTCGCACATCCTCGTAGGGGCTTTGGCGGCCTTAGGGTTTGCCGCCTGCGGCGATGAAGAGGAGGATTATCCCGTGGAATACGGTTCGCCACGTGTGGACTTCCAGGTAAAGGGCGTGGTCACGGACGAGGACGGCCGGGCGCTGAACAATATCCGCGTGGTGATAAGAAAGGCGTGGGACAACACGCCGATACCGTTAGCCGACGATACGGTTTATACGGACTTGGAAGGCAAGTTCGCAGGACGTGAAAGCTCAATGGTGGGCATTGACCGCCAAACGGTTTATTTCGACGACGTAGACGGTGAGGACAACGGCGGTAAGTTTGGGTCGGACAGCGTAAGACTGGCCGACGTAACCCCGACGCAAGTGAAGGAACCTTCGGGCCACTGGTATAATGGCGCGTATGAGTTTGACATAAACAAGCAACTGAAAAAGGACGAAGGGGAAAAGTCAAAGGTTTTAAGGTTATACGGTTGTAAGGTTATAAGGTAAAGCTGCAGTACCGTATGACTCTTAAGAACGCAGGATCGTATAACCGTATAACCGTAAAAACCTTATAACCTTGCACCCTTATGACCGTAAAACCGCAGAACCTTGACTTTATCTCATCAGCCAGCGGCCGTTGTGGAATATCATCGGCACGACCACTTCCTCGTTAAGGCTGTCGCCGAGCGAGAAGACGAGGAACACGTCTGACACGCGGACGTGCGACTTCTTGTCGGCCGACGCGATGGTGTCGCCCGTGAAGCGCAGTATCCTCACGCGGTTGACGCCTCGGTGCTCCTCTTCCATGCGCCCTACGAACATGGAGGCGTTGGCCTCGAGCTGCTCGCGGTAGCCGTCGGGGATGGTGTCGGGCAGGTAAGTGCCGCGCACGAAGTAGGCGTAGTTCTTGGCGAAGAGCGAGTCGTAATACTCCTTAGCGGCGCGCGCGGCGGCGTCGTCGGGCTTGCTTTCCTCCGAGCAGGAGAAGAGGCCCAGCGCGCAACATGCGGAAATGAAAAGTATGAGTTTACGCATCAGATGTTATTTAAAGGGAGCTAAGGGGCTTTTCCCATGAACTCCTTAACTCCCCGTATTGCCTTATTTCTGCCTTATGAAGATGTTTATCGGCGAGCCTGTGAGCTTCCAGTTCTCGCGTATCTTGTTCTCGAGGAAGCGCTTGTAAGGCTCCTTGACGTACTGCGGCAGGTTGGCGTAGAACACGAACGAGGGTATCTGCGTGTTGGGCAGCTGCGAGCAGTACTTTATCTTTATGTACTTTCCCTTGATCGATGGTGGCGGATATGCCTCAATCAGGGGCAGCATCACCTCGTTGAGCTTCGTGGTGCCGATCTTCGCCTTGCGGCTGAGGTAAACCTCTTTAGCCGTCTCGAGCACCTTGAATATGCGCTGCTTGGTGAGCGCGGAGGCGAAGACTATGGGGAAGTCGGTGAACGGGGCCATGCGGTTGCGTATGGCGGCGGTGAACGTGTCGATGACCTTTTGGTCCTTTTCGGGCACGAGGTCCCACTTGTTCACTACTACTACGAGGCTCTTGTTGTTCTTCTGGATGAGCTGGAAGATGTTCATGTCCTGAGCCTCGATGCCGCGCGTGGCGTCGATCATGAGGATGCACACGTCGGAGTTTTCTATCGCGCGTATGGAGCGCATCACGCTGTAGAACTCCAAGTCTTCGGTCACCTTGTTCTTGCGGCGTATGCCGGCGGTGTCGACGAGGTAGAAGTCGAAGCCGAACTTATCGTAGCGCGTGTAGATGCTGTCGCGCGTGGTGCCGGCTATCTCGGTCACTATGTTGCGGTCTTCGCCTATGAAGGCGTTGATGAGGCTGCTCTTTCCGGCGTTGGGGCGGCCCACGACGGCGAAGCGCGGTATGCCCTCTTCCAAGAGTTCGCCGCTGTCGCCCTTGAGTTTGGATACCACGAGGTCGAGCAGGTCGCCCGTGCCGCTGCCGCTCATGCTGCTTATGCAGTAGGGATCGCCCAGGCCGAGCTTGTAAAATTCGGCCGCGTCGTACTGCAGTCCGCTGTTGTCCACCTTGTTGGCCACGAGCACAACGGGCAGCTTCGTGCGTCGCAGTATCAGTGCCACGTCCTCGTCGAGGTCGGTCACGCCGGTGGTCACGTCGACCACGAAGAGCACCAAGTCGGCCTCCTCGGTGGCCACGATCACCTGCTTGCGTATCTCCTCCTCGAATATGTCGTCGGACTTGACGACCCATCCGCCCGTGTCGACCACCGAAAACTCGCGTCCGTTCCAGTCGCACTTGCCGTATTGGCGGTCGCGCGTGGTGCCGGCAATGTCGCTTACTATTGCTTGGCGCGACTTGGTAAGGCGGTTGAAAAGCGTAGACTTACCCACGTTGGGGCGGCCTACTATCGCTACTAAATTTGCCATAAACTTACGGTTTTAGTGAAGGGTGAAGAACGAAGAGTGAAGAAACGAAGTTCGGCGTTAAGCCAATCCAAATGCCGTAATCCCCCATTCGTCCGCAAATCACATTGCCTTCACTTAATTATTAAACATCAAGAGCAAATGGATTCTTCACTCTTCACTCTTAACTTTTCACTTAAATTTATTCCGGGTTGTACCCGAAGTTGTCAAGCTCGCGCTTCGAGCTGCGCCAGTCTTTGTCCACCTTGACGAAGGTCTCCAGGTAGATGGGCTTGCCGAAGAAGCGCTCGAGGGCCTTGCGAGCCTCGGTGCTTACGCGCTTGAGGGCCACGCCCTGGTGGCCGATGATGATGCCTTTCTGCGAGTCGCGCTCCACGTAGATCACCGCGCTGATGTGTATGTGGCGGTCGTCTTCCTTGAACGACTCCACGCTCACCTCTACCGAGTAGGGTATTTCCTTGTCGTAGTAGAGCAGTATCTTCTCCCTGATTATCTCGCTCACGAAGAAGCGGGCCGGCTTGTCGGTAAGCTGGTCCTTGTCGAAGTAGGGCGGAGAGTCGGGCAGCAGCTCCTTGATGCGGCGCAGCAAGATGTCCGTGCCGAACTTGTTCTTGGCCGATATGGGCAGTATCTCGGCCTCGGGCAGCAGCTTGTGCCACCGCTCCACGAGGTCGCCCAGCGTCTTTTGGTCGCTCTCGTCAATCTTGTTGATGAGCAGCAGCACGGGTATGGTCATCTTCCTGACTTTCTCAAGGAAGTCCATGTTCTTCTCGGGGTTCTCCACCACGTCGGTGACGTAGAGCAGCACGTCGGCGTCCTTCAACGCCGACTCCGAGAAGGCCAGCATCGACTCCTGCAGCTTGTAGTTCGGCTTGAGTACTCCGGGAGTGTCTGAGAACACTATCTGCATGTCGTCGGTGTTCACTATGCCCATAATCCTGTGGCGCGTGGTCTGCGCCTTAAACGTGGCGATGCTTATGCGCTCGCCTACGAGCTGGTTCATCAGCGTAGACTTGCCCACGTTCGGGTTGCCCACTATGTTTACGAATCCTGCCTTGTGCATCTTTTATCGTGTCTTGCATTAATCAAGTTTGCAAATATACTGATTTTTTTCCGTATCGCAAGCGTTTGCGTTTCGCCTCACCCTGAAAAGCCGACAAAAAGATGTTAAAATGCGATTTGCGGCCTTTTGTAATGCAAAAGGCCGCAAATCGCACGCTAAAAGACCGCCTTTTAGAGGCTAAAAGGCGGCCTTTTGCAATGATGTTTTTATTGGACTGATAATCAGGCGGTTAGATGGATGTTGCTTACTTTACTGCAATCTTCCTCACCGTGTCGTCCACTTTGACGATGTACATGCCTCGGCCGAGGTTGAATGTCTCGTTGCCCTTCATCTTGCTTTCGGCCACCTTCATGCCCGACGCGGTGTATATCGTCACCATGGCGCCCTCCGCTCTTACGCTTACGCATCCGTCGCCGATGGTGATGCAGCCGCCTTCAGCCTCTACGGAGCCGATGCCCGTAGTCACGGGACCGTCGAGAGTCATGTGTATTCCGCCGTAAGAGGCTCCGTCAATCATGATGTAGTAGGTGCCGGCTTCGGTCACGATGTGCTTCCACGTGCATACCATGTTCCAGTCGTCGTCGAACGAGTTGTCGAACGTCATCTCCGTGCCGTTCTCTCCGGCCAGTGCGTCTTCCTTACTTGCGAACCACAGCGGAGCCGTCTCAAACGGGCTGTCGGTGGTTATCGTCATGTCGCCCGGCTCGAGAGTTACCATGTACCATGCCGGCATAGCTGCCGTGGCCTCGGGTATCTCCACCTGTTCGCCGTCTTCGAGCACGATAGCCGTGGCGACGGATTCGCCTGCCTCGAAGTCGCGTAGGGTGAACGTTACCTGCTTGCCTTCATACGGAGAGGCCATCTTCAGGTTCACGAGGTAAACCTCGCCGGCCTTTGCCGCCGCTTCGGCGCGGTAGATGGTCGAGACCGTAGTGCCGTCGAAGTATGCCGTGGATATGGCTACCGGCGTGCAGTCCTCGCCCTTGCAGTAGTATATCTCGTCGTAGCCCATATTGTTGTAGGGGATGTCGCTTGCGATGGTCAGTATGCCGTCTTTCTCTGCTGTGTAAGCCAGCCAAAGGTTGGCTGCGGTCTCTGCGCCGAGCGTGTACGCTCCGTCTTCAACTATGATCGGGTTGGTGCGGCCCTCGCCCAGCTCGTACTCCCTTTCGTCTATCGTGAACGTGTCGCCGTCGTAGGGGTTCTCTATCTTGATGAGATAAGTGGTGCCCTCGGTAACGTCGAGCAGATAGCCCAGGTCTTCAGTTCTCGTAGTGGTGTACACGCCGTCGTAAGCGCCCGTGCCCATGGGGAACGTTACGAGCATGTTGGCCGTGCCGGCGAATATCAGCTTGCCGGTGAGCGTGGCCGTGTACTGGTAATACTTGGTGTAGTCGCCCTCAATGGTGTTCTCGCCCTTCACTGCCGTGAGCGGGTTGGTGATGAGGTCGCCCTGCTTTATGTCGTCCATCGTCACGCTGAACGTGATAGGCTCGGCCTCGCTCGACGTCCACTTCACGATGTAGAGCTGGCCCGTCTCGCCACCGCTTACCTGCATGCGTGCCGTCTTGTTGCCCGAAGCCGCGCTGTAGCTGAAGCCTTCGGGATAGATCTCCACCTTAGTGTAGCCGCTGGTTATCTCGCTGAGAGCCTCTACGTTGAGGAACTTCTCCACGCCTGCCGCCACTTCAACGCCGTAGTACACCGTGGTTCCGGCAGCCTCGGTGGTCACCTCGGCCGGAGTCTCCTCTATCATTATCGGGTTCTCCTCCTTGTCGCCGGCCTTGTAGTTCTCGTAGCCGAAGGTCATCGTCTGCTCTCCGTCTGTGCTCTCGGCCTTGCTTACGCATACGTAATAGATGGTGCCTACGGGCGTCATCTCCCAGCGCGTGTCGAAGCTGCCTTCCTCAGACGTGGCCAAAGTGTAGCCCGACTCTATGAGACTCTTGTCCTCCGGGAATATCTTCACCTGTCCGCCGGGCAGCGCGTCGTCGCCGCTTACTACGCCGTAGCCTGTCTTTTCGTTGGTGTAGATGTAGTAGTAGTCGCCAGCCTCGGCCGGAACGGTGTTCTCACCCTCTACCAGAGTGAACGGCCTGTACAGCGAACCGGCGTCTGCCTTCTCCGTCGTAGCCGTGAAAACGAACGGCCCGTAGTTGGTGAACGTTATCTCGTAGGTCTTGCCTTTCTCCACGGGCATCTTGCATCGCGACTGCGAGCTGCGGTCTATCGCGAACGTAGGCTCGAACTTCAGGCCGATGATGCCGTCTACGGTGATGCTGCCCACGGCCGTCGGCGACGTCATCACGAGCAGCCCGTTCTTGTCGGCCGTATAGGTGGCGTAGGTGGTCTGGTCGCCGAATCCGGCGTAGGGGTCGCCCATGAATACCACCTTAGCCGTGTCTACGGGCATCGGGTCGGTCTCGGCCAGTCCCTTGCCGAGGTCCTCGTCGGGAGTCATCTTTGCCGTGAAGCTGCCCTTGTTGCCGTCGTACAGCGAGGCCGTGATGTAGATGGTCTTGCCCTCAAGCACGGCGAAGTGGCTCTCTACGTATGATTCCTGCGCGCCGCTTACGCTCACTTGGTTGCCTTCCTCGTCAACGGCTACGGCGTTGATGTATATGCCTGTGTCATAGTTGATGGTCAGGAGAGTGTTCTCCTCGGCCGTGTATTTCCAGTACGCCGTGACCGCATCCTTCGTTTCGGGCGTCCACTCGTTCCAACCTTCCTTTATCTCGAGCGCGGTGTCGATGGAGGTTTGTGCCATAGCCGTGGCCGACATTGCCGCCAACAGCATGGTTGCAAATAAATGTCTCTTCATAATCTCACGTTTTTGAGGGTTGATATATAGGTTGTTACTTCACTACGTACTTCTTTCCGCCCTTCACGTAGACGCCCTTAGGCAGGCCTTCCAGGCTTCCGTCGTTGCGTACCAAGCGTCCGTCCATCGTGTAGACCGCGCCTTCTTCGGCAGCCTCGGCGGCCTCAGCGGCGGTAGATATGCCTGAAACGGTGCCTTCTTCTACGGTTACGTTCATTATCTGCAGGTAAGAGTATCCGTCAGCCGGGTACGGGCTGTCGAGATGCAGGCCTAAGCATCTTACGCCGTCAAGCCCTGCGGGCAGGCTCACTTCGTATTCGCTGGTGTCGTATGCGCCGTCGGTCACCACTTCCTTAACGGTGAGCTCGCCGAACTCTTCCTGGCTTTCGGGCAGGTTGTTGCTGCCCGTCGTCAGTTTCACGGTGTGGTCGGCTATGCTTCGTGCGGTTATTCTCAGCCTGTAAGACTTGCCTGCCTCGAAGTTCATAGGCGGCGTTACGAGCCACTCGTCGGCGTCGTTGCCCGGATTCTCGATGCCCGGATTGATGATGTATTCGGCGCACGGGGTGGCGTCTCCGAACTGATAGAAGCCCCACTCGGTAGAGAACGTCCAACTATAGTTGTCGGCGTTGCCGTCGTAAGTCATCCATTGGTTCTCGAAGTAGGTGAGGTTTGAGAAGTCTTGCGTCATCGGCAGGTCGAGCGCCTGGCCCAAAACGTAGTACTCGCCAACGTTGGCTGCCGTCTCGCCGTAGTCGTTGCAGGCGTAGATGGTGTAAGTGTAGCGTCCCAGTCGGCCAATCTCGTCGTCTACGTAAGTAGTTTCGGTCAGTCCTTCGGCCACGGTCTTGTTGTCTGGTTGGCGTACTATCTTGTACGTAAGGCTGCTTTCGTCGAAGTAGCCGCCGTTGAATCCCTTAGTGGGAGCGGTCCATGAAAGTATCGCCGAGGCGCATCCTTCGCCTACGGTGAACGTCATTCCGGTCACGGCATCCGGCTTATCGCTGCCTATGAACGAGAATGCGCGGGCCTTGCCGCCGTTGCCTGCGGCGTTGACGGCGTAGATCACGTACTCGCACTCTCCGTCGGTCTCAATGCCGGTGTCCTCATAGCTGGTGGCCGTTGCGGGCAGTGTGGCCACCACTTCGCCGCGGCGTTCCACTACGACGCCGGTTATCGGGTCGGTCAAAGTCTCACCGCCGAACGTCTCGGTGGGCAGCGTCCATGTGAGCGTTGCGGTCTTGGCGCCGTTGGCTCCGGGGGTTACTGTGAAGTCTGAAGGTGCCGCCGGGGCGTCGATGCCGCCTTCGGCGAACGGTATGTACATGGCCATGAACGTAGAGCCTACGCCTATCTTGCCGAGATTCTTCATCGTGATGCGGTCTGCGTGTACGTCCATGCAGAGCATGTAGGTCTCGCGTGCGCCGTCGTAGTCATACGAGTTGGCTGCCCAATAGAGCAAACCTGTGGTGTGGTCGAACTCCATTGTCTGGTTGAACATCATTCCGCCGAAGCCCGTATTGGCCACGAGCAGCAGCGAGCCGTCGGTCATGTTGACGCGGTAGAGCGCTCCGTCGCTTGCTCCCACGCCGTAGATGGTGCCGTCCATGTCGGCGGCTATCGTGCCGAGTGTCTCCTGCAGCACCACCTTCTTGGTCAGTTTGCCGTTCGTAAGGTCAACGGTGTACAGGGCAGACTCACCCTGGCTGAAGCCAACGGTATACATTGTGTTGGTGCTGTAGTCGTAAGTCATGTCTTGCGGCTTGAATCCCTGGCCGAGTTCGGCAAGCCCCTCGGTGCCGAGCTCGGTGTGGCGGCCTGTGGCTATGTTGTATGAGATGAAGTTGCCGTTCTCCGGTCCGGCAACCGAATTGTACTTATATTCGTAAGCATAGAACACGTCGTCTACGCAGGCTCCGGCGTATATGCTCTTCTCGTCGCCGTAGGGATATATCACCTCGGCCTTGTCGAGCTCGTCGAGGTAGAACTGCGCAAAGCCGTATGAGCCGTCGGCTATCGCTCCGTTGTAGTTGAAGTAGCCGTAAACCTTGAGGTGCGGTGTCTCGTCGGTGGCCGCGTTAGCATGGAGGCTTGCGCCTGCGAGCATGAGCGCTGCTAATGTTGAAGACAAAAGTTGTTTCATAATGGTGCTTGTTTATAGGGTTAATATGATATTATATGTGTTGTCCGGTAGTCGTGCAAGCATGATTATCTTACTGCTATCTTGCCTGTCCGTCCGCCGATCGTTACGATGTAGAAGCCCTGTCCGGGTGTTACGGCCACGCTGCTCTCGGCCGAGCGGCATACCGTGCGGCCGTCTACGCCGACTATGCTCACTGCCTCGTTGCCGGGATTATTTACGTATATGGTGCCGTCTTCTACCGATACGCCTTTCAGCGCGCCGGGTCTCACGGCTCCGATGCCCGTCGTGCCGGTCTTGAAGTCAAACTTTATTATCCCGTCTTCTTCCCTGATGTTGGTTATGGGGCAGTCAACGGCTGCGTCAGACGTGTGCCACGAGGCTGCGGGATAGGTCGTATCGGTAAACGATGTGTTGCCGCCGGTGCCGGGGAAGGGGTCGCCGTCCATCGTGTTGCTGGTGGCCATGTTGTCGGCGGGCACCAATGCCACGTGCTCGTAGCCTGACGAGGTGGTGTTGACGCGGTTGCTCGACCATAGCGACGGAACGTAGTGTACGTGCGATATTATCAGTCCGTGGCCGGGCAGGGCCATGTCCCAGCCCCTCAGCTGGCGGTTCTCGAGCGTGTAATACTCGTCGTTGTTCTCGCCGCACACTATGAAGTAGGCCTCGTTAGCCTCCGACAGAGGGCGCAGCTCCACGTCCGTGGCGGGCGCGTCGAGCACGGTAGGCTCTATCCAGCCTACGGTGTATCGGTCCATGGCGGTGTATCCGGCCGGCGTGCGGCTGTCGCCGTTGTAAAGGCCGATGTCCATTATGTCCCAGTTAAGCATGCCGGGCATGCCCGAGTAGGCGGGGTCGTAGATGTCGGGCAGGCCGAGTATGTGGCTGAACTCGTGGCAGAAGGTGCCTATGCCGTCTATCATGCCGCCCTCGTAGCCCTGCAGTTCGCACGAGCAGGCCGACTGCGACAGCCACAGCCCGTCGTAAGTGTTCCAGCTCTCGTAGGTCAGGTCTACGGCCTGCGGCCACACGCAGTCGGCTCCTCCGCCCTGTGCCTGGCCGTAGCCGGCGAACACGACGAACACGAAGTCGACGTAGCCGTCGCCGTTGTAGTCGTATTTAGAGAAGTCGGCGTCGGTAGTCTCATCGGCTGCCGTGCAGGCATCGATCATCAGCTGCGAGGCTATCTCGAACGAGGCGTAGTAAGCCGACTCGCGCGGCAGCTCAACGGGACCTATCACGTCGAACGTGGGCGTGAACTTGCCGCTTGACTGTGCCGTGAAGTAATCCCTGATGCTGCCAGACGCATACGGGCCCGAGTAGCCCTCGTCGTTGGCCATCGACGAGTAGACCTCGTTGATGTCGTCGCGCGAGAACTTCTTATCCGTAAACTCGGCTAGGATTATCACGCCGCGTATCTCGCCCGTGGTGGGGAAGGTTGAGGCTATCTCGCCGGGCGCGGCGCTCCTCGTAGGCTTGGCTGCTGCGGCCTTTACGGCCGTCTCGTAGCTCTTGGCCAGCCCCTTGCTTATCGCCGCCTTGTCTATCGCGCCCACGTAGCCGGTCTCGGCCGCGCCGCGTCGGGCTATGTCGTTGGCGGCCATGCCAGTAGCCTTCACCGTGCCGTCGGCCGACAGCTCGGCGTATCTCAGCGTCCGTCCCGCGTCAGGCAGCAGGGCGAAGCCGTCTTCGCTGACGTAATAGTGGAATCTCTCGTCGCCGCAAAGGCTTACGGTGACCGTGGTGCCGTCGGGCTGACGGTAGACTATCTTGCCCGGCCGCGCGGGGGCGGCGAGCACGCTGCTGCCGCAAAGAGCGAACAGGCACGCAAGTAAGCAAAGTTTCATAGTATTCCTCATAACAGTCATTTTAAATGATTTTAATGAATGATGTTTCCACTTGCAAATATATTTAAATAGAACAAAAATCCCACATAAAACCCGATTTTACTTCTTACTATTCAAGAAATGTTATACAAAACGCATGTTTTATAACGTAAATGGCATGTTTATTCGTTATTTTATTTATTTTTGCACGCATTAATCAACGATCCGTTAAATAATGGATGTAAAAAACACACCGTACCAACCGTTTTACAAAAGGTGGCCTTTCAGCCTGCAAAATGCGGCAAACGGCAACGCAAAAGGCCACCTTTCGCAGGCTGAAAGGCCACCTTTTGCAAAACGGTTGGTAATGAATTGATAATGAAGAACTTACGTTAACGAACACCGCAACGATGCCTAAATACATACTGACGCTGATATTACTCTTCACTGCCGCCTGCTGTGCGCACGCCTCCATGCAGAGCACGCAGGCCGAAAGGACGAAGGCCCGGGCCGACAAATACTACGACTCGGGGGCTTATCCGCAGGCCCTTACCTATTATATAAAAGGTATGGAGGCCGCCGAAGAGGACAAGGACGACCGCACATACATGGCCTGCATAGGCAACATAGCCAACATCTACGAGGCGCTGGGCGACTATGAGTCGAACCTTTTCTACCTGCTCAAGGGCTACAAGATGACCAAGACCATCAACGACAACGACCTGCGCAACACCTATCTGATAAACATCGTGTCGGCCTACTGCCACCTCGGCAACGTGAGGAAGGCGAAAGAGTTTTACGACATATCGCTGCGCTCGCCAGGAATGAAGGACTCCAAGCTGTGGAATTACTTCCTGAAATACAACTCGGCGCGCATCAGTCAGGCCGAGGGAAACTATGACCGCGCCGTAAAAGAGCACCTCGACGCAATCAGCCTGGCAAGGAACGGCGGCCTCGACAGCATATACGTGCTCTACCAAGAGAGCGAGATAGCCAACCTAAACGTAAAGCAGGGCGCCTACGAACAGGCCGTGGCGCAGGGGCGGAAATGCATGGACATGTCGCAAAGGATGGACAACGCCGAGATGCTGGTCAACGCCTACGGCATACTCTCGAAGGCTTACACCGGCTGCGGCAGCAACGACTCGGCCCAAAAATACAGGAACATGTATCTCGAACTGTCTGACTCGATATTCCATGCAAAAGGACTTAACGAGGCCAAAGGGCGGCTGAAGCAGTATGAGTCGCGCAAGAACGACGAGGCCATAAGCCTGCTCAACTCGCGCATCAGCGTGCAGACGCTGGTCATCGCCCTCGTGTCAGGTCTCTTTGTGGTGGCCGTAGTGCTCGTACTGATGCTGATACGTAAGAACAACAACCTGCGCAACGTGCAACGCCTGCTAATCAGCAGGAACAACGCCCTGATGAAGTCAGACGAGAGCAACCAAATACTCATGTCGGGCTGCGACGCCGACGAGACCGGGCCGCAGGCCGTGGAGGAAACTACCGAGACCGCCGACGAGTGCCAAGAGATGACTCCCGAACAGGTGGACATACTGCTCACGAGGATAATCAGGCTGACCAACGACCTTAAGATAATATCCAACCCCGACCTCAGCCTTAAGACCATGGCCGACATGACGGGGTCGAACACGAAATACGTGTCGTTCGTCATCAACAAGACTTACGGCAAGAACTTCCGTACTTTCATCAACGAGAAGCGCATAAGGGAGGCGTGCAAGATGCTGGCCGACACCGAACACTACGGCAACAAGACCATACAGGCCGTCTACGAGGAGGTAGGCTATACCAACGCCGTGAGCTTCATACGTGCCTTTAAGAAAATCAACGGCATGACGCCGGCCATGTATAAGAAGCTCGCTGCCGAGAAGGCGTAGCGCCGCCGCGCTGCGCCTGCGGCCGTAATCGAGCACGTCGGCCTTGCGTCAGTCTTTCAGCGAATACGTCACCGTGGTCACCACGCGCAGTTTCTTTATGTAAGGCGTGTTGCCGTCGCGGTTCTCAATCGAGAACTGCCCTTGCCCGGCGTTGAGTATCTTGTCAATCTTGCTGTCGCTGTTTTCGGCAAACTGTTGCGCTGTCTGCTCGGCGTTCTTGATAGCCTCCTGCATCATCTTGGGCTTCATCTGCTGGAACGACACGTACTCATACGTCACCCCGCTGCCGTATCCGCCGTCGACCACGGCCACGCCCTGCTTCAACAGTTCGCCCTGGCGCGCTATTATCGAGCGCACCAACTTGACGTTGCGCGACGTTACGGTCACCGTCGACGTTATGTTATAGCGGTAGTCGTGTCTCTGCACGCCGTAACGCTCGGCGTTCATGTCTACCACCACGGGCGCGTTCACGCTGATCTCGGAGTCCTTCACGCCGTTTTTCTTCAGGAAATCGGTTACCTTCGCCGTCGTCGCGTTAATGCGCGTGTAGAGCGAAGGCAGGTCGTCGCCCAGTTCCTTAGTCATTATCGGCCACGTCACTTTGTCGGCTTCCACCTCGCGTTCCGACAGTCCTTTCACCGTCACCTTTCGGTCCTTGGCCGAAAAACTCTCAAGACCCGACTCGATGAATATGCCCAACACGATGAGTCCTATCATGATTAGGGCGGCTTCTTTCACTCTGCTCATAGTTCGGAGGTTTTGGTTTTTACGGGTATAAAGATAACGCTTTTCGGGCGGAAAGCGAGTGTGCAGCCAGTGATTTTTGTGAAATAATAACATAAAAGAGCCACGCCCTGATATCGGTGCGTGGCTCTTTTATTATTGAGTGTTGAGTTCTTTATTTCGCAGCTGCGGCGTCAGCGCCGTCGTAAGCCCAGGTGTAATACGAAGCTCCGTGCACGAAGCCTGCTCCGAAAGCCGTCAAGATGAGGTTGTCGCCTTTCTTAAGCTGGTGCTCATACTCCCAAAGGGCGAGCGGAATGGTGGCCGCACTGGTGTTGCCGAAGTGCTCGATGTTGACCATTACCTGCTCCATGTCGACGTCGAGTCGCTTTGCCACGGCCTCGATTATGCGGATGTTGGCCTGGTGGGGCACGATGAAGCGGATGTTGTCCTTGTTCAGTCCGTTGCGCTCGGCTATGAGTGCGCAGTCGTCGCTCATGCTCGTCACTGCGTAACGGAACACCGTGCGTCCCTCCTGATAGAGGTAGTGCAGGCGGTGGTCGACGCTGAAGTGAGACGGGGGACAAACCGAACCGCCGGCCTTAAGATGCAGGAATGGCAGGCCCTTGCCGTCTGCGCGGAAGTAAGAGTCCTTCAGGCCGATGCCTTCTTCGGTCGTTCCTTCCATCAGCACGGCGGCCGCGCCGTCGCCGAAGAGGGCGCACGTGCTGCGGTCCTTGTAGTCGACGACCGACGACATCTTGTCGGCTCCAATCACGATGATCTTCTTGTAGCGTCCCGACTGTATCATCGAGGCGGCCACGTCCATCGAGTAGAGGAAGCCGCAGCATGCGGCCCAGAAGTCGAATGCGAAGGCGTTCTTAAGTCCGAGTTTGCCGATCACGATCGAGGCCGTCGACGGAAAGGGATAGTCGGCCGTCGACGTTGACACTATCACGGCGTCTATCGAGTCGGGGTCGGCCCCGGTTTTCTTCAGCAGTTGCTTGGCGGCCTTGCGCGCCATGTAGGAGGTGCCGAGGCCTTCCTCGGTGAGAATGCGGCGTTCCCTGATGCCGACACGCGTCATAATCCATTCATCGTTGGTGTCAACCATTCTCGACAGCTCCTCGTTGTTGAGCACGTAGTCGGGAACGTAACCGCCGATGCCGGTGATTATTGCGTTTATCTTCTCCATTATTCAGCCGTTTCCTTGACGATAGCTATCTTTCCACGGTAGTAGCCGCATGTGGGGCAAACCGTGTGGTAAACGTGATAAGCGCCGCAGTTGGGGCATACTGCCAACGTGGGAGCTACTGCCTTATCATGAGTTCTTCTTTTACGGGTACGAGTCTTTGACTGTCTTCTTTTAGGATGTGCCATTTTCTTTTAATCTTT
>CALUFN010000033.1 GCA_944319945.1 uncultured Prevotella sp. | reverse complement strand
CTACAAATATACGACTTTTACGGCAACTTCCTCTTTTTGCAAATGAACATCCAACAGATTTGCGGATGAACCCCTTTCAGGGCATGAAAGGTAACCTTTTTCATTTACGCCCGTAGCAAAACGGCGGCCGTGTGTGGAGTTTTCTTCCAAAAGTTAAACTTTTTTCAAGGAAAAGTATAAATATTTTTGTTTATTTGTATGTATTGTGTTATATTTGCAATCATTATCGGCCGAATTACAACAAATTGACAAACTGCAATAGGAACGAGTATGAAACAGAAAAGATTCATTTTACAGGAGAACCAGATTCCTACCCAATGGTATAACATCCAGGCGGACATGGTGAACAAGCCGATGCCGCCGCTGAACCCTGCTACTAAGCAGCCGCTTAAGCCGGAAGACCTGTTCCCCGTGTTCAGCGAGGAGTGTTGCAGGCAGGAATTCGACCAGACAAACGAGTGGATAGACATACCCGACGAGGTGCTCGACATGTATAAGTATTACCGCTCTACGCCTCTCGTGCGCGCATACGCCCTTGAGAAGGCACTCGACACACCCGCACATATTTATTTTAAGAACGAGAGCACCAATCCGCTGGGCAGCCATAAGGTTAACTCGGCTCTTGCCCAATGTTATTATTGCAAGCAGGAAGGCATCACCAACGTGACCACCGAGACCGGAGCGGGCCAGTGGGGAGCCGCCTTGAGCTACGCCGCAAAGGTGTTCGGGCTTGAGGCCGCCGTCTATCAGGTTAAGATAAGCCTGAGACAAAAGCCTTACCGCAGCATACTGATGCGCACTTTCGGTGCCGAGGTTACAGGCTCGCCGTCGATGTCTACGCGTGCAGGCAAGGACATAATCACGCGCGACCCTATGCATCAAGGCTCTCTCGGAACGGCTATTTCAGAGGCTATCGAGCTTGCTACTACAACTCCTAACTGTAAGTACACTCTCGGATCGGTGCTCAATCACGTGGCCCTCCACCAGACGGTGATAGGCCTTGAGGCCGAGAAACAGATGGAGATGGCCGGCGAGTATCCGGATATGGTGATAGCATGCTTTGGCGGAGGGTCTAACTTCGGCGGCATAGCGTTCCCCTTCATGAGGCATAACATTAAGGACGGGGCCAAGACCGAGTACGTAGCCGCCGAGCCGGCAAGCTGTCCGAAGCTGACGCGCGGTGTGTTTCAATACGACTTCGGCGACGAGGCCGGCTACACTCCGCTGCTGCCTATGTTCACTCTCGGCCACGACTTCAAGCCTGCCAACATCCATGCCGGCGGCCTGCGTTACCACGGTGCAGGCGTGATAGTGTCTCAATTGCTTAAAGACGGCATGATGCGCGGCGTAGACATACCCCAGCTCGATTCGTTCCGTGCCGGTCTGCTGTTCGCCCGTACAGAGGGCATAGTGCCTGCGCCTGAGAGCTGCCATGCCATAGCCGCCACCGTGCAGGAGGCGCTTAAGTGCAAGATGAGCGGCGAGAGCAAGGTAATCTTGTTCAACCTTAGCGGGCACGGGCTCATTGACATGACCGCCTACGAGCAGTATCTTAACGGCGACTTGATGAATTATGCTGTTTCAGACGAGGAAATCAAGGCCAACATTGACAAGATTCCCCACATTATTTGATTAATTCATAATCCACAATACAGAATGCATAATTGGGTTGGTGTCAACGTCTCACTTCCCAATTATGCATTCTGTATTGTGGATTATGAATTAATTAATCCCCCATGCCTTTAGCGCTACGGTGCTTTCAACGCTGTTCTCTATGTCGTCGGGCAGGTTGCAGAAGAAGTCGATGCCCGTAAGTTCCTCCAGCTTGTCTATCGTTACGGTGTATGCCGAGAGAGGTTCGTCGTCGCGCCAGTCTGTGCTTTTCTGCTCGACCCAAAAGCCGATGGCCCTGTAGCCCATGCTGTTTTTCACCAGGCAGGCCATGAAGAAGTATTTAGGCACTATCAGTCGCCCCCGCAGCCGCTCGATTATCTGCTCCTCGTTGTCTATCGTTCCGCCCTTGCATACGTACAGAGTGTCGGTAGGTTCGCGCGGAGTCCAGCTCCTTACTTGGTTCTCCATTCTCACCCACAGCCCTTCGCCTCTGTCCGAGCCGCTATTGGTGTAGCCGTTAAACTTGTGATATTGCGGCTGCATGTTGGTCATGTAAAACGTCTGGTAGTTAGCCATGTAAGAGTATTTTCGGTCTGCGTTGGGGCATACGTGCCCGTGTTCGTAGCCCGAGCCGCGGATATAGTCGGTAGAATAGTAGTCGCCCGGGTCAAGGTTTTCGGTGTCGTTGTAGTACTTTCCGTCGGTCACCCTGTTATAGCTTCCCGTGTATCCCGTGTGCATTTGGTAGCACGACCAGCGTTGCGACTTCTTGTCGCAGTCCCATTCTACGGCGAAGTTCACGCCGTCGGGGTCGTAAGAGTTTGAGCTTGTGCGGTAGACTATCACCTTGTTGTTGCCTTCTTTCAGCCTCGGAAACTCCAGTCGGGCTACCGCCGGTTCGTCGTTCACGGTGTTCTTGTTGTCGTTGCGTCCTCCTTCGTAGGTGCCGTTATCCTCGTCGTCGGTACAGCAGGTGAACGATATCGCCGCCGCAAGCAGGGCGAGTAATGAATAAAACTTGTGCATTTGTTGTCGTCTTGGGTTGTGATAGTGAGCGTGGATGTATAAAAAATGCGTCCGGACGCATATGCGACTACGCCCGAACGCATTTTATTTGCCTATGAATAATAATATGTATATATTATTTACGTGCCTTACCGTAGCGGCTCATGAACTTGTCTACGCGGCCTGCCGAGTCGACAAGTTTGCTCTTGCCCGTGTAGAACGGATGCGAAGTGCTTGAGATTTCGACTTTTACCACAGGGTAAGTTTCACCTTCAAATTCTACAGTCTCAGTAGTCTTGCATGTAGAACGTGTAAGGAACATATCGCCGTTGGACATATCCTTGAATACGACGGGGCGATAGTTTTCAGGATGGATACCTTTCTTCATTTTTAGTATTATAATTGAGTGTTAATTGATATGATTGCATATTGATGCTTTCGGACTGCAAAGTTACTGCTTTTTTGCCGAACTTCAAAATTTATTCCGGTGTTTTTTCTTGTGTGTCTTTGTGTCGCTTGTTTTTGTGCGGTCGGTCTGATGCCGTGCGTGTGCCGACGGCCTATTTTTCAATATGCCGCGAACGGTGTTGTAAAAGGTTATCTTTTGCACGATAAAAGGCCGCCTTTTGCAGCGCGAAAGGCGGCCTTTTGGAAAGTGGCTGACCGTCAGCCTGTTAGCGACCGATGTCGGCGTGTCTTGTGTTATTCTGCGTAATATATCGTGATAGACTCTATCCTGAGCTGCGACGGTGCTCCGGTGGTGGTGCTGGTGTTGGTCAGCGTTATCTCGTTGGCCGAAGCGTCAGCCACCGTTACAGTCTTACCGTCGGTGTTTACCGTGCCCGATGTCGTTGAGATGTCGCCCGACGCGTTGTATATGTCGCCGTTATATTCGTTGCAGTTGATTACGATGCCCGTGATGGTCTTCGTTGAGCTTACTGTCACGGAGTTGTCGGGGTACATGCGTATCGTGCCGTTTCCTGCGGTATAATACTTGGGTGCGTTCTGGTTGCTGCCGCCGTCGAATGTCAGCGTGGTGCCGTCACTCAGGTTGAGCGTGGTCACTGCTTCAGCGTTGTCGAGGCCTAACGTGTTGGCTACTACTGTTATGCTGTTGTCGCCCAAGTCTCCACCGGGCTCGTCGCCGGGTTCGTCGTCGCCGCCGTTCTTCTTCCATGAGTATAGATAACTTTGGTTGGTGACGGTCTCGGGCGTGTTGCCGTAGTAGTTGGTCACCTTTCCGCAGATTATCACTTCGTCGCCTACGCTGAGCAGGTCGCCCGACGTGTACTTCTTATTGTCGAGGTAAAGTGAGCGGAATACGTAGAACTGGTTGTTCTCCGAGCCGTCGTCAGAGATGTAATATGTGGCGTTGCCGAACTCTGTTCCGAAGTTTTCCTTGATCGAGGAGACGATACCTTTGATGTAAACGTCGTTCTCGGAAACCTCGTCGGCTGCCAGCGCGGACGTGAATTCTATTGCTGCAGCACAGTTGAAGGGGTTGTCTACGGTTCCGTCGCCCTCGGGCTCTCCGCCCGTCGACGGTTCGTCGCCGCCTCCGCCTTCGCCACCTTCGCCGTTGAGCGAGTAGAGGTAGCTGCTGTTCTGTACGGTTTCGAGCGTTCCGTTATAGTTGGTTATCTTGCCGCATACCACCACTGTGTCGCCGTATTCGAGCAGGTCGCCATTAGAGTAGCTTGTGTTGTCGAAGTACTTTGAGCGGTAAATGTAAAATTCGTTGGTCCCGTCTTCGTCGTCCGAGATGTAATAGGTTGCGTTGCCGTAGCCTCCGTCGTAGTTTTCTGTTATGTTTGTGACTACGCCCTTGATGTAGATGTTCTGCTCAGACTCTTCGCCTACGCCTAATTTCTCGGCCTCTTGTATGGCTGCGGCTACGTTGTAAGGATTAGCTTCGGTGCCGTCGCCTGCCGGTTCGATGACTACAGGCTCCTCGATCGGATTGTCGTTCGGGTCGTCATACGGTGCCGGAACGTCTTCGCAACTCGTGAATGTGAACGCCGCCATAGCGAGGGCGAACGCTGAAAATAGTATCTTTTTCATAATAAAATGTTTTCTTTTGTTTGGTGAATTGTTGTTTATTCTGCTTGTTTGAAGTCTCCGTCTTGGCGCATCAGTATCTGCCATGTGTCGCGGTAGCGCGTGAATATGCCTATAAGGTCAACCTTACCCTCGGGCATTACCGTGCCCGCAAAGTCGGCGTAGGTACTCGTGCGCACTACGAGGCGCGTGCTGTTGTTCACAGAGCGGTTAACGGCGTTGCCTGACTGCACGTCTTTCTCTGGCGCGAAAGTGCGTTCGCCGTTAGCCTGCGAGAGCGTTACGCCGCGTGCAATCATGAGCCTTCCGCAGTTCTCCTTCATGTAGTCTGCATCGTTAATCTTGTCGAGGTCGAAGTCTATCGTATCCACCTGCGACGCGTCTGCCGCTCCCATGAGCCTGAAGTGCTCCTGCCACAGCGTGCGGTTCATTCGGCTCGGCGACGTGTATCCGCTGTTGCTGGTGTATGGCGTGCCTATTTGCGGCTGGTTGCCGTAGGTGCCTATATAGAGGTCTTTCAGGCTTACGAGTATCTCCTGGCCTACGGGCAGGTAGCCCCAAAGCCCGCCTTGCGCTATGCATATCAGTATGCCGCCCGTGCCGTCGTCAACGGCTATCTGGTTGTAGATGTTCCCGCCGATGTCGTTTCCGGTCACGCGGACCTTTATCTGTATGTCTTCGGTTATGCGCGCGGTGTCGGTCTGCTCGATAAGGGCGTATGAGTACATGTCCTTAAGCTCGGCTATGGTCACCACGTTGGTTTCCTGCAGGCTGTTGTTGCCGTAGGGATAGACGTTGCCCGTGGGGTCGTCCCAGTCTTCTTCCATGCACGACGTTACCGCCGCAACGGTGAATATGGCGGCAAATACCAGTTTTATGTATCTGAGTTTTTTCATCTTCGTTGGTGTTTAGAATCTGTAAGTGATGTTGAGCATGCCGTTGGTGCCGTAGGCGTAGAACTTCATCGGGTTGCGCGAGAAGCGGTATGCGCGTATGTTGCCGGAGTTGGTGTAGTCGCTTCGGCTCTGCTCGTATCCGCCCGTGCAGAGGTTTTGGTTGTTCAGGATGTTGGTCACCATGAGGTTGATAGAGAGCTGTCCGCGCTTCAGGTATATGCTGCGGCCTATCGAGCCGTCTACCATGAAGCCTCCGTGTCCCTTAGCCTGCTCTACGGCCGAGGGCAGCACGTTGCCGTTATTGTCGTAGATGTCGCCCGTCACGTTCTGCCTTGTGTCGAGCGTGCTTGCGTAGCGGTAGCTCGGCGAGTAAGAGAGGTAGATGCGGTCGTAATAGTTGCAGTTCAGGTCGATGTACCATCCGCCCTTGTGGTAGCTCAGTCCGAGGCTGGCTGCGGTAAGCGGCGTGCCTGCGTCGCGCATGTCCTTGTTATATACTATCTCGTCGGTGTACTCGGCGCTGGTCGAGTTCATGTAGCGCACGTTTGAGTTGTTCTTGATCTTAGCCTCGCTGATCTGGCCGATGAGGTTGATGTCGAACGAGCTGGTCACCTTGAAGCGCAAGCCTGCCTCCACGCCGTAATACTCTTTCTTGATGTTGGTCAGAGATACGTAAGAGAACGAGTTGATGTCGTCGAAGTAGTAGTTTTGCCAGTCGGTCACGTCTGTGAGGTAGCTGTAATAGGCGTTGATGTTGGCGTGCAGCCATGAGTTTTGGAACTGGTAGCCAATTTCCGAGCTGAACACTTTCTCGTTCTTGAGGTTGGTCACGTAGTCGTTGTTGATCTCGGGCGAGGCGAACGCCGTGCGTGCCTGCGGCGCGCGCCACTCGTAGCCTGCGCCTACGGTCAGCGTGTTGCCGCGTCCGAGGTTCCAGCTTGTGCCGAGTTTAACGCCTCCGTCGAGGAAATGCGCTATGCCGCTTTTGCCGTATGAGTTGTTGGCGGCGAGTCCGTTGCGCATCTTTCCGTCGCGTTGCATCCAGGTGTAGCCTATCTTTCCTGCCACGGTGTAGTGCAGTATGCCCCAGTTGTGACTGAAGCTCGTCCATGCCTTAGTGTTGTTTACGAGCAGGTCGTAGTCGTAGCCGAAGCGGTCGCCCTCGCGTACCACGGCGTTGCGGTGGTTGAGGTCGTACTGTATTTCGTCAGAGTTGCGGTCATAAGTGCCTAAGGCGTAAGTGTTGATGTTGTGGTAGGTGGTGGCTCCGAGCAGGTCTTCCATCGTCTGGTAGTGCATGCCTTTATTCGACGAGCCTATGATGCCTACGTTCCAGCTCATGTCCTTGTTCAGCTGCTTGTTGAGCGTGGAGGCGAGCGTCAAGGTCAGCGCGTCGTTGTGTTTGGCCTGGATGTAGTAGATCGCGTCTTGTCCCTGCGCAGCCGCCTGGTTGTTAGAGTAGTACAGGCGGTCCCAGTTTATCTGGCGGTTGGCCTTAGAGCTTGTCCAAAAGACGTATGCGCGGTTCCAGTCGGCCAGTGCCTGCGGCGTGCGGTTGGCTTCGTCGGTGTCGTCCCATACGTCGTAGTAGCTGCTGGGCATGTTCTTCCAGTAGTTGGGGTGAGGATTGTCTGCGTTGTTATAGTTTAGCTTTGTGCTTTGGTACATGGTGTATTTGCCGAGCAGCGAGGTTGTCAGCTTCGTGTCGTCGTCTATTTTCCAGTCCCATGTCAGCATTGCGGTAGGCGAGTAGTCGTTCACCACGCGCGAGTTGCGCTTCTTGCCGTTTTGGTATCCCCAGTAGGGGTTGTAGTAGCGGTCGTTGGCAAGCCAGTACATCTCGTCGGTGCCGGCACCCTGCGATGCGCGCTCCGTAGGGTTGCCCCACGTTACGAGCGACAGCGAGTGGCGCCCGTCGCCGAACACCTTCTGCGCGCCGAGAAAGTAAGACAACGAGTTGTAGAACGTGCCCTCTACATATCCCTCGCTGGCCCAACGGTAAGTGACGTTGGCCGAGAAGGCCCAGCCCTTGTCGTTGAGTCCCGAGTTGAAGGTGTACATTCCGCGCAGTGTGTAGCTGCGGTTGGCTCCGCTCAGCGTGAGCCTGTGGCCCGTAGGCATGGATGCGGGGCGGAAGTTGTAGTTGTTTGAGCCGCCCATGGCCGGCATGGCGAAGTTGTTGCTCTCGAAGGGGAGCGACGATTCCATGTTGCGTGTCTGTTGGTTGAGACCGCCGACCCAGGAATATCTGAACTGCCCTGACTCCATGTCGTTGATCGGAGTGCCGTTGATGTAGATGTCGTTGTACCTTTGGTCGAACGCGCGGTAGCGGAAACGCATCGGCGAGAAGAGGTATCCCACCTCGCTTGCGTAGATGTTCGAGTTGGAGTTGATTATCGACACGTTTTGCGACATGTCGTCGTCTTCGCCCAACTGAGCCTCCGTGAACGTGAATGCCGTCTCGCTCATCACGGCACCTTTCAACCCTATGGAGTCGCTTTGGGCGAAGGCCATAGGCGCGTAGCACAGGGCTGCCACTGCTATTTTCAGCTTGTTATGCATAATAATGTTTTTTGTTAATACTCGTTGCAAAGTTAAGTGAATTTGGGTTAACTTCAAAACAAATGCCTGAAATTGTGTCGTCGCCCTTACTCTTTTTTATAATAATGTAATACGGGCTTTGCATTCGGCCTTTGCCGCCCAAGCTTCCGCGCCTTGCTATGCGGTAGTTTCGGCGGCATTATGACAATACACTTCTGTTGTTTTGTAATGTTTTGAGTCTCAGTGTGTTACGTTTTGCTGCGTAAAAGGTTGCCTTTTTGATCGCAAAAGGTTACCTTTCGGCTCCTAAAAGGTAACCTTTTACACTGCGAAAGGCATCCTTTTGGCCGTGCGTCGGCCTCATGTCGTTTTTGCGTCGGCTGTGTCTTACGATGTTGCGTTGCGGTTTCCGTAGTTTGACAAAAGCGTTGCCGCATACGCTTAATAGGAAAAAATGGATCTTTTATTTTGATTTTTGTCCAACTTACGCTATCTTTGCATAGGATAAGCTGCGCTCGGCATTTTGTAAATAAACTTGCATCGAGCCCACTTTTGTCATATTTGCATAGAAATATACTTGACATGAAAAAGTTATCACTGTTTTTCGTATTGTCGCTTCTTATGGTGGCAATGTGCGGCAACGCACAGAAGAAGTATTCTGTTTACGCCGTAGGCTTTTACAATCAGGAGAATCTTTTCGACACTTGCCATGACGCCGGCAAGAACGACTACGAGTTTCTGCCAGGCGGCTCTTACCGCTGGAACGGACTGAAGTACACCCACAAGCTGCGCAACATGGCGCGCGTGATTGCCGACATGGGCACCGATGTACTGCCGAACGTAGGCTGCGCCGTGGTGGGACTCTCTGAGGTGGAAAACTCTAAGGTGCTCGACGACCTGACGGCGCAAGAGCCTTTGCGCGCGCGCGGATATAAATATGTACATATAGAAGGCCCCGACAGCCGCGGCATAGACTGCGCCATGCTGTATAATCCGGCCCTGTTTAAGGTGAACGAGTCAAAGCTGCTGCCTTACGTGCCCGACGAGTCGATGCCTGCCGACTTCAAGACGCGCGGCTTCCTTACCGTAAGCGGCGAGATGGCCGGCGAGCCGGTCACGGTGATGGTGTGCCACTGGCCGAGCCGATTCTCGGGTTCGCCCTACCGTGAGCGCGCCGCACTTTTGGTGAAAAACGTCAAGGACTCGCTCTTGCGGGCCAACCCTGACGTGAAAGTGCTCGTGATGGGCGACATGAACGACGACCCCACGAACAAGAGCATGAGAGACGTGCTCGAGGCTAAGGCCGACGTTAAGGACGTGAAGGAGGGATGCATGTATAACCCGTGGTACAACCTGCTCGCCAAGCAGGGCATAGGCACGCTGTCATATCAAGGCTCGTGGAACCTTTTCGACCAGATAGTGATGACGCCTAACCTCGTGAACGCCGACGGCAAGAAAGACTTCTCTACGCTTAAGTACTGGAAAAACCAGATATTCCGCCGCGACTACATGATGAACACCGAGGGCCGCTACAAGGGTACGCCGAAGCGCACGCACGCCGGCGGAATATGGCTTGACGGCTACAGCGACCACCTGCCCGTGGTGATTTATCTCGTTAAGGAGCAGCGATGAACGACGTAGAGCTACATCCGCTTGAGCCTTTCCTGCCCGAAGGGGCGCGCATGCTGATGCTCGGCAGCTTTCCGCCGTCGCGCCGCCGTTGGTGCATGGACTTTTTCTACCCCAATTTCCAAAACGATTTCTGGCGCATCTGCGGCATCGTGTTCTTCGGCGACAGAGACCGCTTTGTCGACCGTGAGGCCGCAGCGTTCCGTCGTGACGACATCGTCCGCTTCCTCACCGATAAGGGGATAGCCATTTACGACACCGCCTGCGCCGTGCGCCGCACGAAGAATACGGCGTCTGACAAAGACCTTGAAATCGTTGAAGAAACCGACCTTGACGCCCTCTTGCGCCGCATACCGCAGTGTAAGGCAGTAGCTACTACGGGGCAAAAGGCTACAGACGTGTTCACGTCGCACTTCGGCATCAGGCCTCCTAAGGTGGGCGGCTGCTCCGATTTCATGTTCGACGGCCGCGCGATGAGGCTCTACCGCATGCCGAGCAGTTCGCGTGCATACCCGTTGAAGGTGGAGCGCAAGGCCGAATACTATGGTAAGATGTTTGAGGCCGAGGAACTGGCAGGCTGACGCCGCTTTGTGGCAGAAGGCTGAGCGCGTACACAGCCCTCCCAGTTCTCCCTGTCCTCCCAGCTCTCTCATCCGACTAACAACAAAGATTATGACGATAATAGGAATAGCCGGCGGTACAGGTTCAGGCAAGACCACCGTCGTAAGGAAAATTGCCGAGGCGTTGCCGCCTCATTATGTCGTGGTGGTTCCGCTCGATTCGTATTACAACGACACTTCTGCCATGACCGAAGAGGAGCGCAGGGCCATCAACTTCGACCACCCTGACGCCTTCGACTGGAAGCTGCTGGTGAAGCAGGTGAACGAGCTGCGCAACGGCAACGCCGTGGAGCAGCCCAAGTACTCTTACCTGCTTTGCAACAGGCTTAAGGAGACCGTGCACGTAGAACCGCGCCCCGTGATCATAATAGAAGGCATAATGACGCTGCTGAATAAGAAGCTGCGCGACATGATGGACCTGAAAATATTCGTTGATACAGACTCTGACGAGCGCCTGATACGTAACATTCAGCGTGACGTGATAGAGCGGGGGAGGACGGTGGAGATGGTCATCAACCGTTACCTGAAGGTGCTCAAGCCCATGCACGAGCAGTTTATCGAGCCTACGAAGAAGTATGCCGACCTGATAATACCGCAAGGCGGCGAAAACCTTACGGGCATAGACATACTGTGTAAATACATCACGAGCATAATAAAAAATTAAGAGTTAAGAGCTTTTGGTATTAAGAGCTTTTGGTATTAAGAGTTAAGAAAATATGCCTTGACGTTTTATCTTACAAATTCACATTGCATATTTTCTTAACTCTAAATTCTTAACTCTTAATTAGATTTTTCGTTTCCTTATATATCTTTATGGCGTTGACGCACTCCGTTGCACCGTAAAACAGCAGGCACCAGCCAATTATCAGCAGCGGCATGGCGGCCGTTTCCATAGGCTTTATGACGACGAACAGGCCTGTGATGAGTATCACCGAAGGGGCAAGCCAAAACCATAAAGGCACGCGGAACATCTTTCTTGCACCTACGAGCGTCATAAACTGGCTTATCGCGGCTAAGATGATCAACGCACCGAGAACGTACATCAGCGACGTAACGAACATGTCGGGGACGATCGCAAGTATCAGGCCGAGCAGTATGCTGCCTATTCCCACGATCGGAAACGGTGGCCTGCTCGACATTATCAGCCTGCCTTCTGAGTCGTAAAGCTCGGCACCTGTCAGGTTTCTTCTTGCGTTAAGATACGTAGCGCACGATATTACGCCGGAAATCAGGAACATTACTCCTATCGCAATGGTTATCCACACGACGGTGTTGTCGGGGTTGCTGATGAGCAGCGCGCCCGTCACTATTGCGCAGACGGCGCGGAAAACGGAGCTTCTTAGAATCTTTTTCATAGTCGGTAGTTTCATTTGTATAAAGCAAAAGTACGAAAAATATGGATATGAAGCAAATTATTTATTACTTTTGCAGGCGGCAATCCTTCATATTCTATTTAAATCCTGAATAAATGACTACATTATATCTTGTAAGGCACGGCGAAACTATTGACAACGCCAACCGCATAATGCAGGGGCAGACCCAGGGCGAGCTTAACGCCACGGGGATAGAACAGGCGCGCCGGCTGGCCGATGAAATGAGCGGAGTGCATATCGACGCTTTCGTCTCGAGCGACCTTAAGCGGGCTTACGACACATGTAAGATAATAGCCGGGCCGCACGGCAAGGAGGTGGCTGTCACCCCGTTGCTACGCGAGCGTGACTGGGGCGGATTTACCGGACGGTACATTCCCGACCTGAAAAACGAGCCCTGGCCCGACGACATCGAAAGCGTAGAGGCACTGAAGGAGCGTGCCGCGCGCTTCATTGACTATTTAAAGGCGAGCTATCCGGGTAAAGTGGTGCTTGCAGTAGGGCACGGAATAATCAACAAGGCCGTGCAGTCGGTGCTCTTCGGTAAGGATATGAAAGACATACCGCCCATGCGCAATACGGAAGTAAGAAAACTTACCTTGTGACATATTGTAATCGTCGGCGGCGCAAAAGGCGGTTAACACGTGTGTAGGGAATGCATAAACGGCAAGTTTGGTGCCCGTGTGATAACATTAATTAGTTTTATATTGTATTATTGACAATAAAAACACGGTAAAAGACTCCTTTTTGTAATTTATTTTGGATAAGATTTGCTTTTTTGGGAAAATGCATGTATTTTTGCACGGAATAAACACTTTTAAATTTAAATAAAATGAAACATCTTTTTTCTTTAATCGTATTCGTCTTTGGCATGGTTTACACGGCGAACGCACAGCTTCCGTCGGTAACGTTGAAAGACATTAACGGAAAGACAGTGAGAACGGACACATTGTCGAACAACGGCAAGCCGTTCATTATCGACTTCTTCGCCACATGGTGCAAGCCTTGCAACCGTGCGCTCTCGGCCATAAGCGAGGTGTACGAGGACTGGCAGGAGGAAACGGGCGTTAAGCTCATCGCAGTATCCATAGACCAGGCCCAGAATATTAATAAGGTGAAGCCGCTTGTAGACAATCATGGCTGGCCTTACGAAGTGTTGCTCGACCCGAACAGCGACTTGAAGCGCGCTTTGGGTATCAACATGATTCCTTACACCATCATCGTTGACGGTAAGGGTAACATTGTCTACAAGCACAACGGATACACCGAGGGCGCCGAAGAGGAGCTTATCGAGAAGGTAAGGGAGCTTGTAGCAGAATAAGTCGTGACACGAGTGGTTAAAAGCAATTTAACGGATAAAAGAAAGTGTCAATGGCTATAACGACAAACAAGATGCTTTGCCTTTTCGCGGCGTCGGCCGTTTCATTATGCTCGTTTGCCCAAGAAGACGGCGGGAAGAAGGTGACGGTGAGCGGAAGCGTGCAGAGCGACATCTTGATACCGCAGGAAGACGCGGCCATCGGTGCGAAAGACTACAGCGAATGGGGCTTGACAAACACTTACGCAGACGTGACGCTTATGAGCAAGTACATCGACGCTGGCGCCCGTTTCGAGTTTACCGAGTATCCTCTGCCCACGTTTTATGACGAGCAGGGATTCAAGGGGTGGGGCGTACCTAATATATATATAAAGGCCCACTTCAAGAATCTTGAGATCACCGCAGGTAACTTTTACGAGCAGTTCGGCTCGGGATTCATTCTCCGCACGTATGAGGAGCGCACGCTCGGTATCGACAACTCGCTGCTTGGCGGTAAGATTGTGGCAAGGCCTTTCAAGGGCGTCACGGTCAAGGCGTTGTCTGGTAAGCAACGCCGCTTTTGGAAATTGAGCGACGCCTTAGTAAGCGGAGCCGACGTAGAGCTTAACCTTGACCAGTGGTTTAAGAAGATGTCGGAGAAGGGCACTTACCTTACGCTCGGCGCCTCGTGGGTCAACAAGTATGATAAAACCGAAGACAACATCATGGTAGGCGGTATGCATAAGCTCGACCTGCCCGAGTCCGTCAACGCTTTCGACGTAAGGGCTAACTTACAGAAAGGCGGATTCAACCTCTTGGCCGAGTATGCTTGGAAGGGTCAAGATCCTACGATGGGTAGCACTCTCACCGGTAGGGATTACTCTTACATCTACCGTAAGGGCAATGTGGCCATGCTGTCGGCTACTTATTCCAAGAAAGGTATGAGCTTCCTAGTGCAGGCCAAGCGCAGCGATGCCATGATGTTCCGCAGCAACCGCGGCGAGACGAGCAGCATAGCTTCGTCTATCAATCACCTGCCGGCCTTCACGATGGACCAGACTTACGCCCTTGCCGCTCTCTATCCTTACGGCACCCAGCCTAACGGCGAGTGGGCCTACCAGGCTGAGTTCGGTTACAGGTTTAAGCGTCACTCACTGCTCGGCGGTAAGTACGGAATGAACCTGAAGGTAAACTTCTCACACGTTCACTCTATCGACCGCAACGACCACGCCGGCAACCCGTATGACGGAACGGCCAAAGGTACAGACGGATACGGCTCTGCTTTTTGGAAATGGGGCGACCAGATGTATTATCAGGACTTGAACATCCAGATAGAGAAACAGCTGTCGCGCTCGTTCAAGCTGAACTTGATGTACATGAACCAGTTCTACAATCAGACGGTTGTTGAGGGCGAAGGCGGCATGGTGCATTCGGACATCTACATCGCCGAGGGTAAATACCGCATAAACAAGAAGTTCACCCTTCGCGGTGAGTTGCAATACCTGCATACCGATGAGGACGACGGCGACTGGATGTACGGCTTGCTGGAGCTTTCGGTGTTGCCGCACTGGATGTTCACCATCGCAGACATGTACAACAGCGGAGCCACCAACGTGCATTATTATCAGGGCTACGTCACGTTCAGCCACGGTTCGCACCGCCTCCAGCTCGGCTACGGCCGTACTCGTGAGGGCTGGAACTGCTCGGGCGGAGTTTGCCGCCGAGTGCCCTCGAGCAAGGGATTTACTTTGTCGTATAACTATAATTTCTAAACCGTATGAAACTGGGGAAACTTATATATAATGTTTCATTATGTGCAGTCGGCGTTATGTTTACGGCATGTAGTGATATTGCGGAAGACGAGAGGTTCATCTACGTTGAACCGGCCGAGGTGGCCAAGCGTGTGCTTATCGAAGACTTTACCGGCCAGCGTTGTGTGAACTGTGTTACCGGAGCGGCCACTATCGAGCAGATGATGGAAACTTATGGCGAAGAAAACGTGATAGCCGTAGGCTTGTACGGCGGTGCTTTGGGGTCTGAGCCTCTTGGCGGTCCTCCGTATCCGTTGACTATTGAGGAGTCTGAATGGTATTACGCACATTGGGGCATAGAGGGAAAATCACAGCCGATGGCTATGATAGACAGAGGCGCGATTATCTTCAACATACTTGATTGGCCAGCCGCCGTCCGTGATAGGATACAGATGCAGGCTCCGGTGTTGCTTGAGGCTTCATGCAATTATGATGCCGCTTCGCGCCAAGTCGAGATTACGGTAGATGCCGACGGCGTGTCTGCGATTAGCGGACAGCTTCAGGTTTGGCTCACGGAAGACAGCATAGTCAGCAAGCAGTCTATTCCCGGACAAAGGGAGATGGATGAAGACTACGTTCACAACCACGTGTTCCGTGCTACGGTCAACGCTCCGATGGGCGACGCCGTTACAATAGGTGTGTGCGAGAGGGTTACCCGCACGTTCACATATACCTTGAAGGAAGACTGGGTTGCAGATAACATGTCTGTCGTGACGTTCATTTATGACGATTCGGGCGTATTGCAGGCTGCTAAGGCTCCGATCATACCTAAGGCCGAAGATGCTGAGGGTGAAGGCGGTGCAGAGTAGTAATATTCTTTTAGAACCATACAGTGATGGCAACGGGGATAAGAAGTCCTCGTTGCCATTGTTTTTAATGGCTTGATAACATTTTTCGTGCAAAAGTTTTGTTAAATTATAAAATATGTATATATTTGCAACGTTTGAGGGCTAAACTCTGTAAAAGTGTAAACTGACACTATGTGTATTGCCTGATTAAAGAGTGTAAACTCATGAGGCGTTATGCCGATTTATTGTTTAATTTAAATTTAAGTTTATGAAAAAGACATTACTATGTCTGTTCACGTTATTGCTGTCGGTGACGGCTGTGAACGCCCAAAGCGTGGTTGCGAAGATGAAAGCTGATGCAAACGCTGTCGTAAAGAAAGAAGGAGCACGTTCTCCTAAGGTGATGAAGGCTCCGGCAACTCAAAACAAGATTCCTCTTGATGAAGGTGAGCGGATGATGGGCTTTTATACGACCGACGATTTGGACTATAATTGGGCATTGCAGTTGACTAAGCGTGGTACCTATCAAATCGGAGCCGAGTTCAATAAAGACGTTATCGGCTTGTTTGTCGGTGGCCAAATAACAAAGGTTCGCTTCGGATTGGGCGTAAGTGTAGGTGCGTCTAAGGTGCGCATATATCCTGTTGACCCTACCACAGGTTCTATTTATGACGCGGTAGCAGAGGCTGATGTACCTTCAACCGTCAAAGGCTGGAACGACGTGGTATTACCGACTCCTTTGACCATCGAGCCGAACATGAATTATGTAATCTCTTATGAATACGAGGAAACGCTAACTGAATATACTTTACTTGTAGACAATTCAGTAAATCCCGGCGGTGCAGTTGAGAATGGTTTGCTTTGCTACGGAGACCCTAACGGTAGTGGCGAAGTTGGTTGGTATAATATGGGTACGACTTATGGGAATGCTTGTATTCAAGCCGTAGTGAAGGGTGGTAGCTTCATAGATGACGATATGGCTATTGACGGAATCTCATCAAGCACAAAATTCATTAAGGGCGGCGAAGAGCTTACTTATCGTTTTGGGGTAAAGAATGTAGGTAACAACTTGCCTAAGTCATACACCTTGAACGTTTCTCTTGACGGCAATGTGGTAGAGAGCCTTAAGGATGTCATCGCTCTGACGAATTCCACTCAGATTGTAGAGAGGACATTCAGCATACCGGCAGACATTGCTTCAGGCAAACACATTATTTCTGTTTCCGTTGCAGACATCAATGGGGCGGCTCCGACCCAGAATGTAGACGATGATGAGGCGGCAGCCGAGTTCTCCGTATATACTGAAAGCATGCCGAGGCAGATGAACCTTGTAGAACAATACACTTCTACAAATTGCGGTTACTGCCCGCTCGGAACAGTCGTATTGAGCGAACTTCAGAAGTTGCGCGATGATGTGATTTGGGTATCTGTACATGGAAGCGGTATGGATTATGGACATTCCACTCCCGACCCGTTTACTACGGATGAAAGCGACGCAATCGGCAATACCTTCACTACCGGATATCCGACAGCTACTTTTAACAGGTATTTTGTCGATGACGCGTCATTGAATCCTGACGGAACTTTGGAGTGGGGGCTCGGTTACGATTCACGATATGCTGCCCAGGCTGCCGAGCAGATGATCAGTCCGGCCATCGACATGTCGAATACGATTCCTACTTTTGCCACAATTAACATTGATTCAAAGTATGATGAGTCTACCCGTGAACTGAGCATAGCCGTTTCAGGTGATGCTGTAGCCGACTTTAAGTTGCTTGTCGGCGAGGATGCCGGCCTGACGGTATATCTGACAGAAGATAATCTCGTTGCAACTCAGCTTGAATATGTTTCTACCATGTTCGGCATGACAACAAATGAAATTAAGGATTATGTGCACAATAATGTCTTGCGCGATGTCGTAAGCGAGAATGTTTATGGCGACAAACTTTCTTGGACCGGTGAGACGAGCTACTCAAATACTTACACCGTAACTCTTGACAGCGACTGGAAACCGGAAAACATGCACGTGATTGCTTTCATCGCGAGACCTGTTACAAATCAGAGTTATATTGATGACGTGTGGGTTAATAATGCCAATATGGTTAAGTTAGGCGAGTCGGGTACTGTAGGTATCAGTGGTGTTGAGACAAACGGCGAAGACGTTAAGGAAGTAGGTCGTTACAGTCTTGACGGCGCTAAGATCTCGGCTCCGGTTAAGGGCATCAATATAATCAAGATGTCTGACGGAACTACGAGAAAGGTTATCGTAAAGTAATTTAAGAATTACGGCTGACTGAGATGTTAAGGGGCTGACCTGTAAGTGCGGGTCGGCCCTTTTCTAATGGTTGTTGAATGCGATATTCCGACATTGCCAAATACCAAATTCATTGTATAAGCTAAGGTAATGTCTCGAAACGACGCAAAATTGTGCGGCGTTTGTCGTTACAAAAACGGAACAGTGCCGTCTTTTTCATAAACTGGAATCCTATGCATTTATTTAAATCCGACTCATACCGTGACGGACGCAGCAACGCACGTATGAAACTCTTTTTGGCGGCATTATCGTTGATTTACCCTGTCTTTGCGCTACACGCACAAGACGCTTGCGCCGATCTGACAACTGAAACCGTTGGGGCAGGGGCCATGACCGAGGACATCGCCCCTATAGGTAACGCACCGTTCAAGATGAAAGACTTAAGGCTGCCGACCTTCCCCGACCGGGTCGTTACCGTGACGAAAGCGGCCGTAGGACAAGACGGCATGATAACCGAGGCCGTAAACGGCATGATAGCCGACATGTCTGAACGCGGAGGGGGAACGGTAATAGTGCCCGAAGGGCATTGGAAGTCAGGCCGAATCACGCTGAAAAGCAATGTCGACTTGCATCTCGAAGAGGGAGCCGTGATAGAGTTTTCAGGCTCTATCGACGATTACCAGCCAGCCGTGTTCACACGCCACGAGGGAGTAGAGATAATGGGGGCCGGGGCGTTCATCTACGCAAACGGCGAAAAAAACATTGCGCTGACGGGCCGCGGCAAGATAATGGGGCCTCCGATGGACGCAAAGATGCGCACGCTGCCCAACGGCAAGAGCGTGGTGGAAAACGACGTACCTCATGATATGCCCGTAAACGAGCGGATATGCGACGGTTACGAGGGTCGGACGTTTTACCGCCCGAAATCGTTCTCGCCAATAAACTGCAAGAACGTGCTCGTAGAGGGAGTTACGTTTGAGCGCAGTGTGCTGTGGAACGTGAACCCCGTGTATTGCGAGAACGTGATAATCAGAGGGATAACCGTAAACTCGACCGACGTGCCAAGCGGCGACGGCATCGACATATCGTCGTGCAAGAACGTGCTTATCGAGTATTCCACGCTCAACTGTGGCGACGACTGCTTCACGCTTAAGGCCGGCCGCTGCGAGGACGGCCTGCGCGTGAACAGGCCTACGGAGAACGTGGTAATACGCTACTGCCTCGCTAAGGAGGGGCACGGCGGCATAACGTGCGGCAGCGAGACGGCCGGCGGAATACGCAACGTGTACCTGCACGACTGCCTGTTTTACGGCACGCGCACGGGCTTCCGCTTCAAGACGAGGCGCAACCGGGGAGGCACCGTAGAAGGCATAACGTATGAAAACGTAAGGCTCGTAGACGTGCGCGAAGCCTTTACGTGGGACTTGCTTGGGTCGAAGACGTATATGGGCGAGCTGGCCCGCCGTTATCCTCCGCTCGAGATAACGCCGCTGACGCCCACCGTGAGAGGCATCACGATACGTAACTTCGTGGTGGAATCGGCCGACCGCCTGCTTACCGTCAACGCCATACCGGAGATACCGTGCTCGGGCGTGCTGATTGAGAATGGCAGGATAAGGACCAACCGCATAATAAGGACGATGAACGATGTTGACGGATTCACCTTCAGCAACCTTGAAATACAGGCTACGGATAACCGCATGACCATAGACGACAGTCGCAACGTGACGTTCCGCGACGTGACATTTTACGTGCCTGACAATGCCATTGACATGGAAATAAAGGGCCGTAAGGCTGCCAACATAATAATAACCTGTAACGGAAAGACGATAAACTGCAAGCCGGGCGTTAATAAGTTGTTTTGAGGTTATGGGACTATAGGGTTATAAGGTTATAGGTTTTTGTGGTTGTTAGGTTATATGGTCTTGCCGCACTTACCCTATAAGCTCATAACCCAATAACCCCATAACCCCATAACCGTATAAAAATTTTTTAATATACCGTGCAATAATTTAAGACTTTGGCGGTTTAATAATTATAACGGTATTATTAAAGAGAATTTTATGAGCATATATACATATTGGATAATAGGTGTATTCTTCATCAGTGCCGTATGCGGTTTCATCTTTATACCAATTATTCTTAACTTTTGCAAGGCTAAACAACTTTACGACTTACCAAATGCACGCAAAATACACCACAACGCCGTTCCGAGGCTTGGCGGCATATCGTTCATGCCGAGCATGTTCATAGCTTTCGCCATAGCCTTGTCTGCAATAAACATCACCGACAAGCTGATCACAATAAACATTTGGAGCCTGTATTTCCTGATAAGCATACTGCTGATCTACGTGATGGGCATCATTGACGACGTGCTTGGCTTGTCGCCTGTCATCAAGTTTGCCGTGCAGATAGTGGCGGCTTGCTTCCTGCCGTTGTCGGGCTTGTATATCAATAATTTATACGGATTTATGGGAATCAACGAGATACCGTTCATCGTCGGTTTCCCGCTTACGGTCTTAGTGATAGTCTTCATAGATAACGCCATTAACCTGATAGACGGCATCGACGGCCTTGCCGCAAGCCTTTCGATAATAGCGCTCGGCGGATTCTTATACATGTTTTACACGCAGGCCGTATGGTCGTATGCCATTCTCATAGCCGGACTTATCGGCGTACTGGTAGCGTTCCTCTACTTCAACCTCTTCGGCGATGCAAAGAAAAACCGCAAGATATTCATGGGAGATTCGGGCAGCCTCACTCTGGGCTTCATCTTAGGATTCTTGTGCGTGAAATACTCGATGGACAATCCTGCCGTGATAACCGAGCATAAGTTCGACTTTTTCATGGCCTTCACGCTGCTCATCGTACCGATGTTCGACGTCGTAAGGGTGTTCATGATACGCCTCTACCACGGCACGTCGCCCTTCAAAGCCGACAAGAGGCACATCCACCATAAGTTTATTAGGGCCGGCTTCACCCAGCATCAGGCACTCGCCTGGATAATAGTGCTGGCTGTGGCATACATCACGGCAAACCACTTTATGCTTGAGTCGATGTCAAACACCGCTACGTTCATCGTAGACGTGGCGGTCTACATTGCGCTCAACCTCGCGTTGAACGGCGTGATAAAGAGAAAGGAAGCCTCGCACGTCAGTTCTTTCTGAACCGTAGGCGCAAATCTTCTGAGCGCAACACCATCTTGCCGCCGTCAATAGTCTCCACGCTGAAAGTCTCGTCAAGTGCGTTTACTCCGAAAGGCATCAGCATGATGACGTCGGTCAGTACTACGTCGCCGTTAATCCTGTCGTAGATGTAAGGGCTGTACAGCCGCAACGTGTCGCCGGAATGCTCAAAGCGGAACAGTATGCTGTTAAGCATTCCTTCCTTATCGTCAAGTTGCAGCAGCTTGTTTTGGAATGACCAATATATCTTCTTTTCGTCCATTTGCTTGGTGCCGGCCGTCGACAAGGTGTCGACGGCTACGAGATGCCACATGCCGTCAAGGTCGCCGTTGGGCGACGTTTCCAAGTCGCACGAGGCCGACATTACGGCCGCCAGTAGGATAAGGAACATGTTTACGAATCGCTTCATTTCACAATATCGTTTTAATTAAAACCAAACAAGCCCGTTTTTGTCACTGTAAGTTGGAATCCGCAGTTGTCGCCCAATATGCTGCCGAAATCCATAGCGTAGCCGCAGTTAAGACTCCAGCCGCTAAGCGTCTTGCCGCCGAAGGCGTAGCCGCCCTCAATGAGGAAACTGAAATTGCGTCGCCGGCAGCCATAAGGTTCGTCATACGTACCCAGTCCGTCCTGCAATGATGCGAGCATGCGGTAGGCGAAACCCTTGAACGGACGACCGTCGACGCCCAAGTGCAGAGCCATGAAGCGGTTGTTCTTCACGCTTATCGTGCCTTCGTCGTTGTATATCGGCGAGCGGTAGAGCGGATTGCCCATCACTTGGCCCCAATGCTGCCAGCCGGTAAAGAGCGAATGATTGTAGTAATTGTCCTTACCGCCTATGTGGTCGGGCACGGTGCTCGTATGGTCGTGATATATGGGGCCGCTCTGATACTTTGAATAGATATACTCCATCACCACGTTGCTCACCCAGCGGCAACGCTTCAGGTTGAGCTCTACACCGAGCATCATGTCTTTCAGGTCATATAGCAACCAACGGTCGTCCTTCTTTACCTGCCACTCGTCGCCGCCTCCGTAGCCGTCGTAGTCAAGCAGGAACATGGCCGAGTGGTCTTCAAAATATTTGTCGGCGTAGACACTCAAGCGCCAAGTGTCGGCATCCCAGTTAAGGCGCAGCAGCCAACTGCCGAGCTGGTTGCCCTCTACGTTCTTGTAAACTTCTTCAGACGCGTCGGCTCCTCCGGGCCAGAAAGCGTTCCAAAACGAGCGCAGCCCAGAGCCGTTGTCGTATACCTGCATGCCTCCTTTGCCGTCGGGTACGTATGACGTGCCGCCGAACGTGGTGGCCATCTCAAGCCCCAGCTCCACGGATAACGGGGAAGAGCCGTCTTTGCCTATCTTGAGATATCCGGCCTTGCTGTGGTACAGCACGTCGTCGGCATACTTGGTCTTGCGTCCGGTAAACTTATGCTGCCAGCCGTCGTCGGTCATCTTTCCGTAAGCCAAGTGGCCTTTCAGGTGCAGCCAGCCGTTAGTCAGCGGCACGGCCCAATACTCAGGCAGGGCCAGGCGAACTTGTGGCACGGGGCGTGCGTTGATGCCGAACGTCTGTGAACCGCTGCTCAGCCTGTTGTTTTTCAGTTCCATTGGATACTCCTTGCTCCCCACCGACAGTACGCCGCTAAGCCAGCGCGCTTCAACGTAAGCCTGTTGGACTATGAACTTGCTTGTAAAGTCATACGGCAAGACCAAGTCAACACAATAGCCCATGCCCCAGCGGCGCGATGAGTCTGTGCGTAATGGCCGCTTAACTCCCGCCATGAGATAACCATTGCTCCTTTCTAACGAGCTAAGCCCGTAGCGGTTGGCGTTAAGCCACAACGGGGTGCGGCCGTCGGAGACGGTCGACTGAAATTCCACATCATACTCAAGTCCCTTTCCTAAAGGTATTGCATGTTTGTTTTCTTCTACAGCATCTTGAGGATAGGCCGCCCCTACGGCAAGCAGGGACAGCAATGCTACTAAAAACACCCTCATCAAAAACATCATTTATATCTAAAACGTAATATCTACTGTTTTATTATATGCGGACAAAAAACTTACACCCACATATAATGATAACCTTTGGTTTACGGAAATCTTGCATCATGAAAGTATGAATTTGCGGTTGGTTTACGGTTATGCGGTGATAAGGTTATAGGGTTTTGTGGTTGTTAGGTTATATGGTCTTGCCGGCACTTACCCTATAACCTCATAACCGTATCACCGCATAACCTCATAACCTCATAACCTAAAACATAACGTGAGTTCGGCATAAGAAAAGCATAAAAAAGTTGTGGGAATGGAATGTTTTTAGTACCTTTATAGTTGACAATCAATAAGTTACATTAAAATACCCATTCCCATGACAAATGCAAATATAATAG
>CALUFN010000032.1 GCA_944319945.1 uncultured Prevotella sp. | reverse complement strand
GAGCATTACAGCCTAATTCAATGGATTGTCTGAATTACTTATTCATCCTCGACAGCAGCCTGCGCCGCAGCCAAACGGGCGATTGGAACACGGAACGGAGAGCAACTTACATAATTTAAGCCTACCTTATGGCAGAACTTAACAGATGAAGGCTCGCCTCCATGCTCGCCGCAAATGCCGCATGTCAATTCGGGACGGGTAGAACGGCCTTTCTCAACTGCCATCCTGATGAGCTGGCCGACTCCGTTTTGGTCAAGCACCTGGAACGGGTCTACGTTAAGAATCTTCTTATCAAGATATGCAGGCAAGAAACTTGCGATGTCGTCTCGGCTGTAACCGAATGTCATCTGGGTGAGGTCGTTCGTACCGAAGCTGAAATATTCAGCCCTTTGGGCGATGCGGTCGGCTGTCAATGCCGCACGCGGAATCTCGATCATCGTACCTACACGGTATTCGATCTCAACGCCTTCTTCCTCAAACAATTCCTTTGCCGTGTTGCGTATCACTTTCTCTTGTACGTCAAACTCGTTCACGATACCGATGAGCGGAACCATGATTTCGGGTTTCGGGTTGAATCCCTCTTTCTTCAATTGTATTGCAGCACCGAGAATAGCCTTTGTCTGCATTGCCGTGATTTCAGGATAAGTGTTACCCAAACGGCAGCCGCGGTGTCCGAGCATCGGGTTGTGCTCGCTGAGGCTGTTTACGCGCTGTTGTATTTCCTGCACGGTTATGCCCATCTCTTTTGCCATGATTTCCTGTCCTTCGAGATCATGCGGAACGAACTCATGTAAAGGAGGATCGAGCAGACGGATGTTAACAGGATAACCGTCCATGGCTTTCAGTATACCGTAGAAGTCTTGTTTCTGATAGGGCAGCAACTTTGCAAGAGCCTTCTCGCGTCCTTCAACGCTGTCGGCGAGAATCATCTCGCGCATCGCCTTAATCTTCTCATTCTCGAAGAACATGTGCTCCGTGCGGCAAAGACCGATACCTACGGCACCGAAGTTGCGTGCTACGCGTGCGTCGTGCGGGGTGTCGGCATTAGTACGTACTACAAGTTTCGTATATTTGTCACATAAATTCATCAGATCTGCGAAGTCGCCTGTCACTTCGGCTGGTTTTGTCTTTACTTCACCGATGTAAACTTCACCCGTAGAGCCGTTGATTGAAAGGAAGTCGCCCTCTTTCAGCACGGTGCCGTCAATCTCAACGGTGCGTGCCTTATAGTCAACGTTCAACGCTCCTGCGCCTGAAACGCAGCACTTACCCATACCGCGGGCCACTACCGCTGCATGCGAAGTCATACCTCCCCTTGCGGTTACTATACCTTCGGCTGCCGCCATGCCTGCGAGGTCTTCAGGGCTGGTCTCTATGCGTACCATGACTACGCGGTGCCCTTCTGCGTGCCATCTTGCGGCATCGTCGGCGAAGAATACTATTTGGCCGCAGGCTGCTCCTGGCGAAGCGGGAAGTCCGCGGGTAAGAACCTTAGCCGACTTCAACGCGTCCTTATCAAATACAGGGTGCAGAAGTTCGTCGAGTTTATTAGGCTCGCAGCGCTCAAGCGACGTCTTCTCGTCAATTTCACCTTCACGCAGCAAGTCCATCGCGATCTTCACCATTGCGGTGCCGGTACGCTTTCCGTTACGTGTCTGCAAGAACCAAAGTTTGCCTTCCTGAACGGTGAACTCCATGTCTTGCATGTCATGATAGTGGTGTTCGAGCTTTTGCTGCAGGTCGTTGAGCTGGGCGTAAATCTCAGGCATTGCCTCTTCCATAGAGGGATACTTAGATGCACGCTCTTCTTCGGAAATGCCTTGCTGCTGCGCCCATCTGATAGAGCGCTCTTTGGTAATCTGCTGCGGAGTGCGGATACCTGCAACAACGTCTTCGCCTTGTGCGTTGACAAGATATTCACCGTTGAAGCAGTTCTCACCAGTAGCGGCGTCGCGGCTGAAGCATACGCCCGTAGCCGATGTCGGCCCCATGTTGCCGAACACCATGGCCATGACGGTGACCGCCGTTCCCCATTCTGCGGGTATGCCTTCCATCTTACGATAAAGGATAGCACGTTCGTTCATCCAGCTGTCGAATACTGCGCAGATTGCGCCCCATAGCTGTTCCATCGGGTCAGTAGGGAAGTCTTTACCTGTCTGCTTCTTGATAGCTTCCTTAAACAGGGTGACGAGTTTCTTCAGCTCTTCTACGGTCATCTCGTTGTCGAGCTTGATGCCGCGCACGGCCTTAACCTTCTGTATTATAGCTTCAAACGGGTCTATATCGTCTTTATTCACGGGCTTCATGCCAAGCACTACGTCGCCGTACATCTGTACGAAGCGGCGGTAGCTGTCGTAAGCGAAGCGCTCGTTGCCGGTCTTTTTGGCCAAACCGACGACGACTTCGTCGTTGAGTCCGAGGTTCAATATCGTATCCATCATGCCGGGCATCGACGCACGCGCGCCAGAACGCACGCTGAAGAGTAAAGGATTGTCTACGTCGCCGAACTTGCAGTTCATCAGATTCTCCACATGATGGACAGAAGCCAACACGTCGTCGCTTAACAGGGCTACGACGGCCTCCTTACCTTTCTCAAAATATTCGTTACAAACGTCTGTAGTGATTGTGAAACCGGGAGGTACGGGCACGCCGATCAGGTTCATCTCAGCCAAGTTGGCACCTTTGCCTCCCAAGAGGTTTCTCATGTCTGCCTTACCTTCAGCCTTACCGTTGCCGAAGGTGTAAACTCTTTTTTCTGTCATAATTTATGTATGGTTTTCACGTAGGTTTTTGTTTAACACACATTTTTCTGCAAATATACTTAAATAAAACAAATATGCAAATATTTTCATTATGTTTTTTATTGTGAGTCATTGATTTCCTTAAAAATCCTATGTTAAAATAACGTGAGTTTGGTATAAGAATTTTATGCAATGAGCCACTTTTGTCGATAATGTCGATATTCATAGACGGTTTCTTTGGCAAAAGATTGTATGCAATGAGTCCGGCAATCAGGTTTGAGGCGAGGTTGCCAATCTAGCTGTGCCTTGTGTGCTCTATGTTGCAGACATTCTTGAGTTCGCCGTTGACAGTTTCTACGAGTGCCCTTTTCCTGAGCAGTAGCTTGTCGTGTAGGTTCATGAGCGAGTTCGACAACAAGCTGGAGGCATTGCCCGTACACATCGAAAGGACGAGGCAACTGGAACCGTTTTAACGGTGCTCATCCTGATTTCACGTAGATATATAATAAAAGGTGTGCCGTACTTCTCAGAACCAATTTTTACGCCCTCAAGTGGCCTATTCTTCGTCTTGCCTTTTTCATAAAACAACGAAAAGAAACTGCAACGTTTCTTCATCAGTGTGACAATAGTGTTAAGTCCGCGTACTTCGATGTCTGAATATCCTTTGCGTATTCCGTTTGGCTGCTCGTCTATCATCTGTTTTAACAGCCTCTTGTGCTTTGCTTTCAAAGTTTTCTCGTTCTCAAGATAATCCCTGAAATCCTCAATGTCTTCTTGGGTAACGTCGTTCACGTTGAAAGTAAAATCCGAATGTTTGCATACTTCCTGCTGGAACTTCATATATCGCCAAACATCACGCTTCAACACTTGCATACCTCGTTTTCTGTCATTGTTGAAGTTTTTGTCGGCAAGGAATTCATCAAAAAGCTCGAAAAACGACTTTCCATATTCTCTTTTTTCTCAATGCCTTTATACTTTTCTTGATGGGCTAACCTGGTCATCAAGTCTGCCAGCCATTCTTTGGTTATTAATTCCCTTCAAAAAGGCCGTCAATCGCACTGTAAAAGGCCGTGAATTGGAAAACCACTTTGATATATCCCTTTCGCATCCCTTAGCCTAAATTCCTATGGCCAAATTACCGGTGTTTTATTTTGAGATTCTCTCTATTTGCATTATCTTTGCACGATAATCGTTTGAAGGTATATATAAGAAGTGAAATTACATATATTTAATCCCGAGCACGACATGGCTTTGGCCAATGACGGAGAGCGGTTTACTCTGCCGCATGCAATCCAAGAGTTCAGGATGAATCTTGGATATATGCCGGCCCTATGGGCTGATGACGGTGACTGCGTGCTGGTAGACGACGTACCGTTCGCCGTTAAGGCGCTGTCGCAATGTCGTAAGGCACACGCTGACGTGCTGTTCATAACCAATGAAGGCTTAAGGGATGTTACTTTTACGGGCATAGAACCGTGGGGATGGGATAGGGCGGTGCGCCGTGCGCTGCTTGACGCCGGATTTGATGCCGGCAGCCTTCCGTCTGACGAATACTTGTCTTACGTGCGTGATTTGTCTGACAGACGGCGTACTATTGACGTCCTTAGCTTCGTAAGGACGGGTATCGAGGGCGCTACTTGCGGCGAAAGCATGTTTTGCTCCACACTTGCCGAGGTGGGTGAGGCGTTGAGCGAGCGTGGCAAGATTGTCGTCAAGGCCCCGTGGAGCAGCAGCGGTCGCGGCGTGAAATATGTCGATAGGGGCTTCAGTCCGTCTTTGTCCGGCTGGGTGGCAAACGTCGTTGCCAGACAGGGAGGTGTTATGGTTGAGCCTTATTATCGTAAAGTGAAAGACTTTGCGCTTGAATTTTGTTCAGACGGCGGCGGTAACGTGAGTTATTGCGGGGTATCAGTTTTCAAGACGGATAAAAGTAGCTATTCCGGAAACCTGATAGCTACTGAGGATGAGAAGTTGTCGGCTTTGTTTAAGTTCCTGCCCGAAAACTTGTTTTTTGACGTGATCGGAAGATATGAGAGCTATTTTTCTAAAGGCTTGTTCTGCCGTTATAAGGGCTTGTTAGGTGTTGACATGATGGTCGTAGCCTCGGATGACGGACGCGGATTCTTGCTTCATCCGTGCGTGGAGATCAACGTCAGGCGCACAATGGGGCATGTGGCCGGTTCGTTTAAGCCGTCGCCCACCGACCCTGTGCAGTACATGCACATTGTGCACGACGTGAATTACAGGCTGAAATTTGACAATCTTGGGAATAATTTCGTCAAGGTGATATGATATAAGATCAGAATATTCAATTTACTAAAAACTTTATCTCATGAAAAAACAAATCTTATTGGCATTGGCTTTCGCCCCGTTGACGATGTGGGCGCAGTACAGGTCTGAGGTGTGGTGTCCTGACAATGGTGACGGCACGTATGTTAACCCGGTGATCAACGCCGACTACAGCGATCCTGACGCTTGCGCTGTGGGCGAGGACTATTATCTTACGGCAAGCTCGTTCAATTGTATTCCGGGTCTGCCCATACTTCATTCTAAGGACTTGGTTAACTGGGAGATAATAGGACATGCGCTTAAGACGCAGTATCCTACCGAAGAATACGACAACCCTTCGCACGGTAACGGCGTATGGGCGCCGAGCATACGCCACCACGACGGTGAGTTCTACATCTACTGGGGCGACCCTGACCACGGCGTGATGATGGTTAAGACGAAAGACCCTGCCGGCGAATGGAGCAAGCCCGTGTGTGTGATTCCCGGTAAGGGAATGATTGATACGACTCCGCTTTGGGACGATGACGGCCGTTGCTACCTTACTTATGCTTATGCTAACAGTCGTTCGCGTTTCGCTTCGGTTATCGTTGTGCGCGAGCTTTCGGCCGACGGTACGAAGGCGATAGGCAACCCCGTAATCGTGTTTGACGGCAACGGAACGGAGTGCCGCACGAGCGAAGGTCCAAAGTTTTACAAGCGCGACGGTTGGTATTGGATAATGTTCCCGGCCGGCGGAGTGCCTACGGGATTCCAGGTGGCGATGCGTTCAAAGAACGTTTACGGTCCTTATGAAAGCAAGATGGTGCTGGCCCAGGGCAAGAGCAAAGTAAACGGACCCCACCAGGGAGCTTGGGTGCACACTGCTTTCGGCGAAGATTGGTTCCTTCATTTCCAGGATAAGGGTTGTTACGGCCGCGTTGTGCATTTACAGCCTGTTACATGGAAGGATAATTGGCCTGTTATGGGCGTTGACGATGACGGCGACTATTGCGGCGCCCCCGTGACTACGTACCGTAAGCCGAAGACTTCGGCGAAGGTGCCGGTACAGAATCCCGTAGAGAGTGACGAGTTTAATTCGCCGTTTATCGGCAAGCAGTGGCAGTGGCATGCCAACTACAACCAAATGTTCGGAATGCCTACGGCCTTCGGCACGTTCAGGATTTACACCCATAAGCTGAGCGACAACTTCATCAACTTATGGGAAGTGCCCAACCTTATGCTGCAGAAGACGCCTGCCGACAAGTTTACGGCTACTACGAAGGTACGTTTTACCGCAAAAGACCAGAATCAGTTCGGCGGTCTGATAATGATGGGGTTGGATTATTCTGCGCTCGTTGTGAAGCGCGTCGGCGATAAGTTCCAGCTTCAGCAGGTTACGTGTAAGAATGCCGATAAGGGCAAGCCGGAGGACGTAAACGTCATAGCGACGCTTGAGCCGACGGCGGTCGACACGGTTGACTATCAGCCCGGAATACACGAGGATATTTACCTGCGCATGAAAGTTGACGGCGGCAAGTGCCGCTTTTATTACAGCATGGACGGCAAGAAGTTTAAGGAAGCCGGCACGGAGTTTGCCATGCGTGAGGGAAAATGGATCGGAGCTAAAATTGGTTTCGTTGCGGCCGAGCCTGCCGGTAAGGCAAATCGCGGCTGGATTGATGCCGACTGGTTCCGCGTGACCAAATAATCTGCATAAATGCAAGAGCTTTAAACCGAAGCTAACGGTGGCCATACGCGGGTGTTGAGGCCCGGCTACCGTTAGCTTCGGTTGTTTTTATGCATATCGTCGGCTTCATCCACGCTTTTACTTAGCCCTGTTACCTCTTCGATGAAGTAGCGTGGTCGGCCTTTCGTCTCGATATATATCTTGCCGATATATTCGCCGGTGATGCCTACGGCAAGGAGAATGACGCCGCCGATGAACCATAATGAGACGAGCAGCGACGTCCAACCCTCTATCGTATGCCCGCTGAAATGTCTGTAAAGAGCGTAGATTATCACTGCAAATGAAACGACGATGAACGACAGTCCGAGGTATGTTATGAAGCGCAGCGGCCGTGTGGAGAATGATGTAAGGCCATCGATGGCGAAGCTGAGCATCTTGCTCAGCGGATATTTCGACTCTCCGGCGAAGCGCGCCTTACGGTCGTAGTAGACGCATGCAGACGGGAATCCGAGCGACGCCACCATGCCGCGGATGAACATGTTGCGCTCAGGATAAGACATCAGTGCCTGCAGCGTGCGGCGGCTCATCAGACGGAAGTCGGCGTGGTTGTACACTACGTTGCCCCCGAGACTGTTCATCAGCCGGTAAAACGCTTGCGCCGTAGTGCGCTTGAAGAAGGTGTCGGTCTTGCGTTCGCGGCGCACTCCGTAAACGATGTCTATGCCGTTGTTGTAGTATTTCACCATGTCGGCTATCACGGCGGTGTCGTCTTGCAGGTCTGCGTCTATCGATATGGCGGCGTCAGCGTGTGCCGCCGCCCACTCAAGGCCGGCCCACAATGCGTGTTGGTGGCCTCGGTTGTGCGCAAGTTTCAGTCCTGATACGTATTTGTTGTTTCCCGAAAACTGTCTTATCAGGCCCCAAGTGCTGTCGCGGCTGCCGTCGTCTACGTATAATATCCTACCCTCGCTGATGCTTTGGTCGGCTATCAACTTGTCTAATACGGCTGACAGACGGTCGGTGGTTTCGGGCAGAACGTCCTCTTCGTTATAGCAAGGTACGACTATTGCAAGTTTCATGTCGATGGCGTTTGTCTTTCTTTTTTTATCATTGTCATGGTTCGGGCTGAAGTTTATCGTGCCGTTTTTTCCACAATGTAGAGGTGCAACATCTTTTTATTGTCGCAGCTCTTATGGTTGAAGTCTTCAATCTCGGTCACCTTATATGCCGGATATTCCTCCTTGAATGTGTTCATTACATCGTCTCCGGCGAGCACGTAACCTGATTCTGGCGTAACCGCCTCAAACGGCACCACGTTGTCGTTGAGGTAGAAATTGATTGAGAATTGGCGCAGCGGATTGCCTTCCACCACGTTTGGGTCATAAGAATATATGCGCCGGTCACTTACTATTTCTTTTATTCGCAATGCCACCGGCTTGTCTGATTTTACGTTGAGCACCGTCGGGTTGTAAAATCCGTCGAGCGAAAAGAATACGGCGAAGATAATTCCGAGCATCGAATAAATCTGTACCTGAAGGCTCTTGTGCCTGTAAAGCCAAAATATCAGGGCGGCTACGAGCGGCAAGACTATGGCTGCAAGCTGTACGGCTCCGATGTGGGTGGTGGCCAGTGCGTTCATGAACGCTATGTTCTCGTCGGCGTGTTTGCCTGTGAATATGCTTTCTGGTATCAGCCTTATGCGCACGCAGGCCAGCGTAGCTACCAGCAAGACGGACAATACCGACAGCGTGTATCCGAACGAGCGTATCACCACGCGTCGGCGTTTGGCCAAATATATTATGTATTCGGCGAGGAAATACGCAATGAACGGATATATCGGTAGCAGGTAGACGCTGCGCTTGCTTTTGGGAATGCAGTAGAATACGAATATCACCGCTATGCTCAGCAGTGAGAAAAGCCTTGCGTCGTCCATGTTTCTTACGTAGTCGCGCAGTCTGTTCCATAAGTCGCGTGGCGTGCCTGCCGGCATCTTGTATCTTAACGCGAAGAGCGATATGAGTACCAGCAGGGTGTATGGCACGTAGCCGGCTATTACCGTAACGAAGTTGTAATAGAATGGTGCCTCATGCGACGAATAGGTCATCTTGCCGAGAAACCTGAGCACGTTTTCCTCGTAAATCAGTTGTAAGAACGTGTCGCCGCCTTGCATGTAGGCCGCCACATACCAGCAGGCGGGCAGCACGCACGCGCCTAAGGCGGTCAGGGCGAAGGTGTACAGCAGCCTGACGAAGCTCTTTCCGCGTATCCACAGATAGACGAAGGCTACGAGGCACGGCAGGATGATGCCCACGGGACCTTTTGTAAGGAAGGCTCCGCTCATGCAGAGTATGGCCGTGAGCGGCACGCCCCGCTGGTCTTTTTCTCCCCATTTGTACAGCTGGAAGAGCGATATTACCGTCAGTGAGCATAACACCATGTCTACCCGGCAGTTAGTTCCGGCGCGGTGCATCTCAAAGCTGGTAAGCGTTACGAGACATGTGAGCAGCGCAAGCTGGGGCGAACGCCGTTTTGCGTAGAACTTAAAGGCTACGAGCACCATTGCCGTAAGCGACAAGGCCGACGGCAGGCGCGACGTAAACTCTGACACGTGGCCGGCCAGCAGCGAGAAGAATGCTATGCACCAATGGAAAAACGGAGGCTTGTATGCTATGTCGACACCATTGTTTACGGGCAGTATCCAGTTGCCGTATTTCAGCATCGACACGGCCACCACGGCCTCTCTCGGTTCGCCTTTTGTGTTGAATAGGGCGTTACCGAGAAACAATATCAACGAAAAAAAACAAACACCAAGCAATATCATGATGTATTTGTCGTCTCGCGTGCGCATTTATGTAATGGTTTTGTTGTAACGTTATACTTATTAATACGTAATGCTCCGGCGTGGCGCATGCGGCCGCAGGCGTCCATTACGCCGGTAAGGCCCCTTTGTTGAGCGGTTAGTTGAACAGCATTATGCCGTATGTGGTTATCGGCACTGATTGGAAGTAGCTGCTTGACAGCAGGTAGAAGCTCGTAATGAGCAGTGCCGCCGTCAGCAGGCCCGACTGCAGGGTGTGCTTCATGTCGTAGTCCACCGAGCTTTTCTTGTTGACCGAGCTTATCCTCTTGTAAGCGTATTTCAGGGCGAGGCTTACGCCGATGCCTACCGTAATCCCTAAGATTCCGCCGCAAACGATGTCGCCGAAATAGTGCACTCCTAAGTAAATGCGCGAGTATGCCACCATGCACGACCATACGAACAGTGCCGCCACTGTGGTCTTATGGCGCAGTGACGGCGCAAGGAAGGCGAACACTCCGAACGCGTTGGCCGCGTGGCTCGATACGAATCCGTACATGCCGCCCTTATATCCGTTGACGTAGTGCAGCATGCCGCATATCTCCTCGTTGTGCGAAGGACGCGGCCGGCAGAAGTATGGCTTTATGAGCGACGACGATATTTGGTCGGCCAGGGTCACGGTGAGTGCTAGCCCTACTACTATCATCGTAGGCACGAGCAGGCTTTTCTTGTATAACGCGAGCGACAGGAGCAGGGTAACGCCTACCGGCACCCATGCGGAGTTTTGCGAAATGGCGTGCCAGAAGCGGTCGGTAGACGGGCCTCCGTCGAAGTTAAGCGCCAGCATGATCGACTTGTCAACGTCTGCGGCCTTGTCTACCAACGGTTCGGCTATTTGCAGATTAAGTATTGTGAAGATGCATACACACACGGCTGCCAGAATTAAGAATGTTCCGTATGATGCGAATGATGTCCTGTTCATCTTGCTTATTTTGGATGCAAATATAGGGCATAATTTTGTATCATTTAAGGATATTACGTAAAATTAGTGTTAATAAAGGTAAAAGCCATGTGCTTTTGTTATCGGCGTATGCAAAAAGGCGCGCCTCCTGTGCGGTGGCGCGCCTTCGGTAAAAGTCGATTTACGCTATATGGCATGTTCATACTATGCCCTGTGCCATCATGCCTTTGGCCACTTTCAGGAAGCCGGCTATGTTGGCCCCCTTCACGTAATTGATGTAGCCGTCAGGCTCAGTGCCGTATTTTACGCAGTTTTCGTGTATGTTGTTCATTATGTAGTGCAGTTTTGCGTCCACCTCCTCGCGACTCCAGCTCAGGCGTTCAGAGTTTTGGCTCATCTCCAGACCCGATACGGCCACGCCTCCTGCGTTGGCGGCCTTGCCCGGAGAGTAGAGTATCTTGGCGTCTTGGAACACCTTGATGGCCTCGGGCGTGGTAGGCATGTTGGCGCCTTCGCTTACGGCTATCACGCCGTTGGCCACGAGGGCTTTGGCTGCTTCTTCGTTGATCTCGTTCTGAGTGGCCGACGGCAGTGCGATGTCGGCTTTCTCGAACCACGGCTTTGCACCCTCCACGTATTTCACTCCGTACTTCTCGGCGTATTCGCGAATGCGTCCGCGCTCAATGTTTTTCAGTTCCATGATGTAGTCGAGCTTTTCGCGGTCGATGCCGTCGGGGTCGTATATGTATCCGTCAGAGTCAGAGCATGTCAGCACTTTAGCGCCCAGCTCGATGCATTTTTCTATCGTGTATTGCGCCACGTTGCCCGAGCCGCTTACCAAGACTGTCTTACCCTTGATGTCCATACCGCGCGTATTGAGCATGTTCACGAGGAAATACACGTTGCCGTAGCCTGTGGCCTCGGGGCGTATGAGCGAGCCTCCGAACTGTATTCCCTTGCCCGTTAGTATCCCGCTCCACTCGTGCGTGAGCTTCTTGTACATGCCGAAGAGATAAGCCACCTCGCGTCCGCCCACGCCTATGTCGCCTGCGGGCACGTCTACGTCGGCACCGATGTGGCGGTATAACTCGGACATGAATGCTTGGCAGAAACGCATCACCTCGGCGTCGCTCTTGCCTCGGGGCGTAAAGTCTGAGCCGCCCTTAGCTCCGCCCATGGGCAGGGTGGTGAGTGAGTTCTTGAAAGTCTGCTCGAAAGCCAAGAATTTCAGTATGCCCAAGTTGACCGACTGGTGGAAGCGGAGGCCTCCTTTGTACGGGCCTATCACGTTGTTATGCTGCACGCGGTAGCCCATGTTGGTGCGCACGTTGCCCTTGTCGTCAACCCATGTCACGCGGAACTCTATCACGCGGTCGGGTATGCAGAGGCGTTCTATTAGGTTTGCCTTGTCAAATTCGGGATGCTTGTTGTATTCCTCTTCGATAGTTCCTAATACCTGGCTTACGGCCTGTATGTATTCAGGCTCGTTTGGGAATCTTTGTTTTAGATTTTCTACGACTTTAGCTGCGTTCATAATACTTCTTTTTTAGTTTGTTGTTTTCTGTATCTTACAATCATTTACCATTATCTTACGGCTTGCAAAGATATATAATTTTGAGTGAAAAACAAATAAAATGATAACTTTTTTAGATAAAATCTGTCTAAAAATCAATATTTCTTGTATTTATATGGCAAAATATCGTTGTGATGTAAGCCGCAGGCGCATCTTCGGCGGGCGGCTTCCCGTAGTCCGCGCGACGGCTTACGGTCGGCAGTTTGCAGTCATGTCTGCCCCGGGAGGAGATGTGTTTGCGTAAGTCGTTGCAACACATGACGTTGCAAAAGGTATCCTTTTACGCCGCAAAAGGATTCCTTTTATAAGCCCGAAGGCGGCCTTTTGGAATGTAAAAGGCCGCCTTCGGGAAAATGGTTGCTTGGGATGTGTCTTGGCGTGGAGCTTATCTCAACTTGTTGCGGTTGTAATGCGGTGTGACTTTCGTGTTGAAATATATCATGGATATAAGGCATAGCACCGAACCGATGAGGTAGACCATGTAGAAAGTGAAGTGCTGGGCTATCAGTCCGCTCGTGGCAATGCCGATACCGATGCCTACGTCCCATGCCGTCAGGTACGTGCTCGTGGCGGTGGCGCGCTGGTTGTTTGGCGCGAGGTTGATGTAGAGGGTGTTCATCGCCGGGAATATTACGCCGAAGCCTATGCCTAAAAGCAGCGGTACGGCGAAAAACATCGCTTCGGCGGCGGCCATGCCGTGCGGCGCCACGAAGCGGCACATGCTGAGCATGAAGAACGCCAGCACCACGGGGTAAAGCCCGATGTGTATGCATTGGGTGACGTATCCCTGGTCCACCTTCTTGCCGGCCACCAAGCGCGAGGCGCCCATGCCGACGGCCATAAGCGTGAAAAACAGTCCCGACGGCACGTCAAGGTTGATTTCGCGGGCGTACATCGCTACGAAGTTGGTAGTGGCTCCGTAGGGCACCGAGAGCATCAGCAGGGCTATGCTGACCGGGATGCCTTTGATCAGTATGAAACGGTCGAGCGAGAGCTTACGCTTCGGCGCGGCCGGGTCTACGCCCGTCTTCTGCTTGTGTAGCATTCGTGCCTTTATCGATTCGGGCGTGCGAGCCTTCACGCACAATGCGCACATCAGGCCCGCCACACTGAAGGCCATGCCTGTGATGAAGATGCCGTTGTATGTTACGTGGTCGTGCATGAATAGGCCCGTCATCGGGCCGAGCGCCATGGCGATGTTGTTGGTCAGTCCGTAGTAGCCTAAGGCCTCTCCGCGGCGGCTGCTCGGGGTGATGTCTACGCAAAGGGTGTTGCCGCCGACGGTGACGCTGCTGAACGCCACGCCGTGCAGGGCGCGGAGCACTATGAACCAAGTGAGCACGCCGGCGGCCATGTAGCCGAGAAAGATAGACGCACAGATGAAATAACATAAGATGTATATCGGCTTGCGCGGGAATTTGTCCATCAGAAAGCCAGAGAACGGGCGGACGCACAGGCCGCTGACCGTGTAGCAGCTCAATATGGCTCCGAGCATGGCCGCAGGGCAGTTGAACGTTTCCTTGAGATAAAACGGCAGTACCGGTATGAGCAGCCAGAAGCCGAAAAACAGCAGGAAGTTGGCCGCAAGGATGAATATGTAGCTGCTGGTGAATAGGCGTTCTTTCATTTTGTTAATTAAGAATTAAGAGTTAAGAACTTAAGAAAACAGCCTCTTATTGGTGGTTGGGAATTTAATAGAACACGTATGTCGATATACATATAATTAAAGAGTTAAGAATTAGGAAAGAATAATCCGTAAGTCGGTAGCCTTTACTCTCTTTCCTAATCCTTAACTCTTAATTCTTAATCCGTCTTAGTTTGCTGCGTCAAACTCGTGCAGGAAACGCACGTCGTTCTCTGAGAACATGCGGAGGTCGGACACTTGGTATTTCAGGTTCGTGATGCGTTCTACTCCGAGTCCGAAGGCGTAGCCGCTGTATGTCTTGCTGTCTATGCCGCAAAGCTCGAGCACGTTGGGGTCTACCATGCCGCATCCCAGTATCTCAACCCAGCCCGTATGCTTGCAGAATCCGCAACCCTTGCCTCCGCAGATGTGGCACGATATGTCCATCTCGGCGCTCGGCTCGGTGAAGGGGAAGTAGCTTGGACGGAGACGTATCTTAGTGTCGGCTCCGAAAAGTTCGCGTGCAAACGTCAGCAACACTTGTTTCAGGTCGGTGAACGACACGTTCTTGTCTATGTAAAGCCCTTCTATCTGGTGGAAGAAGCAGTGGGCGCGTGCGGTGATGGCCTCGTTGCGGTAGACGCGTCCCGGGCAGATTACGCGGATAGGCGGCTGCGTAGTCTCCATGACGCGCGCCTGCACCGAGCTTGTATGGCTTCGCAGTATTATGTTTTTGGTAACGTCGTCGGGGTTGGTTTCAACGAAGAATGTGTCTTGCATGTCGCGTGCCGGATGGTCGGCGGCGAAGTTCATCTTGGTGAATACGTGGAGGTCGTCTTCCACCTCGGGGCCGTCGGCAAGGGTGAAGCCCATGCGTGAGAATATGTCTATGATTTCGTTGGTTACGATTGTGAGCGGATGGCGTGTGCCGAATTTTATCGGATAAGGCGTGCGCGTCAGGTCTACGTCGTCGCTTTTGGCCTCTTTGGCCTCGCATTGTTCCCTTAACGAATTGATGCGTTCGAGCGCGGTTTGCTTAAGTTCGTTTATTTTTACGCCTACTTCTTTCTTCTGTTCTGCCGGCACATTCCTGAAATCGGCCATAAGAGTGCTGATTTCGCCTTTCTTGCTAAGATATTTCAGCCTTAACGCTTCTATTTCTTCAGGGGTCGAAGCCGTAAGACCGTTAACTTCTTCAAGCAGTTTCTCAATTTTCTCGAGTATCATTTTAACGATAAATTAGATGCGTATTAAAATCTTGATGCAAAGGTAATATTTTTACCTTTAATATTAATAATAAATCAAAATAAAGTTGTACTTTTGCGCAAATTTTGAGAGATGTTACAGTCTTCGAGGTTACGGATTGATTATGATGAAAGCCGGCGTTATAGCGACTTTGATCGTTCGTCGGCTTTCGGTCTGTCGGCCTTAAGCTGCATAGAGTAGTATGGAATTATGAAAAGAGGCGTTGTATTGGTTTTTGCCGCATGTTTGTCCGTTATGTTATGGACTACGGGCTGCACTGACAAGAAGCCGGTTGCTGTCGACACGACGGCTGTCGACACGTTGCAGTTTGCCGACACGACGGTTGTCGACACGATTGACAAGCTCATCTCCGAGCAGCCGATGCCTAAGGCTGCCGACGAGCTGTTCGATGATTTTATTTTCAACTTTGCAGCTAACCGCAAGTTGCAGATGAACAGGATAAAATTCCCGCTGAAAATCGTTGATGGCGACCATGTAGCCTATGTCGAAAAGTCGGAATGGAAGATGGAGCATTTCTTTATGGAGCAAGGCTATTATACTCTGATTTTCGACAACGCGAAGCAGATGGACTTGGTTAAGGATACGTCGATAAACCATGTCGTAGTGGAGAAAGTGTATCTGACGAAGGAGACTGTCGAAAAGTTTGTCTTCGAGCGGCGTAACGGCCGCTGGACGCTTACGGCCGTGCAGAACAACGCTATGTATCAGAATACTAACGCGTCATTCCTCGCTTTTTACCAGAAGTTCGCTTCTGACCCGTCTTTCCAGTTGGAAAGCCTTAATGATCCGGTTATGTTCACCGGGCCCGACCCTGACGACGACTTCAATACGATGACTGGGGAAATCGCGCCGGAGACATGGCCTGCGTTCGCCCCCGAACTGCCTTCAAACTTTATATATAATATAATGTACGGGCAAAAGTACACGGAGGGCGACCAGAAGATATTCGTAATGAGGGGTATTTCAAACGGCATGGAGATGCAGCTTACGTTTAAGCGCATTGACGGCGACTGGAAATTGACGAGCCTATCCGAATGATTTGCATGTTGAATTTGCGTGAATTATAAAACATTTGGCATGAAAGATTTATCAGACTATAGTCTAAAAGGACATAATACGTTCGGCATGGACGTTAAGTGCCGCCGCTTCATTGAGTTTGAAACCGTAGACGAGCTGCTTCAGGTGGTAAGCGCGCTGACTCCGGCCGACATGCCTTTGTTCGTGCTGGGCGGCGGTAGCAATGTCTTGTTTACGAAGGATTTTGACGGTACCGTGCTTCATTCTGCGATTAAAGGACGTCAGGCAACTAAGGCTGACGGCAATGTGTATTTACGCTGCGGAAGCGGAGAAACGTGGGACGACATCGTAAAACTTTGCGTGAAGAACGGCTTATACGGTGCTGAGAATCTTTCGCTGATACCTGGCGAGGTGGGCGCGACGGCCGTGCAGAACATCGGAGCATACGGCGTTGAGGCTAAAGACCTGATATCAAAAGTTGAGGCTGTCGACTTGGAAAACGGCAAAGTGTGCGAGTTCTCGAACGCTGAATGCGGGTATTCGTACAGATGGAGCAGGTTTAAGGGTGAGTGGCGTGGCCGTTATGTCATAACTTACGTAACGTATCGGTTGGCTGAAAGTTTCGTCCCTCATCTTGAATACGGAAATATTTTGTCAGAACTTGAGAGGCGAGGAATAAAAACTCCGAGCGTGTCACAGGTGCGTGATGTGATAATAGGGATACGTAAGGAGAAGCTGCCTGATCCGGCCGTAGAGGGAAATGCCGGCAGTTTTTTTACCAACCCCATAGTAAGTAAGGCGAAATATGAGAGCCTTGTTAAGGAATTTGGCACGGTGCCTCATTACGTCGTAGACGAAGACAACGTAAAGATACCTGCAGGCTGGATGATTGACCGATGCGGCTGGAAGGGTAAGTCGTTAGGTAATGCCGGCGTGCATTCGCGGCAGGCTTTGGTGTTGGTCAACCGTGGCGGTGCCGACGGTGGCGAAGTGCTAAGGCTTTGCGAGGCTGTGAGAAAAGACGTAAAGGATAAGTTCGGAATCACGATAACTCCCGAAGTTAATATAATTTGATCTATGAGGCTGACATTTCTTGGCACGGGTACGTCCGTCGGAGTCCCTACGATAGGCTGTAAGTGCAGGGTTTGCACGAGTACTGACGTGCATGACAAGCGTTTGCGTGCTTCGGCCCTTGTTGAAACGGATAGTACGCGCCTGTTGATTGATTGCGGTCCCGACTTCCGTCAGCAGATGTTAGGGCGTGAATTTCGGAAAATTGATGCCGTATTGTTGACTCATGGACATTACGACCACGTAGGTGGAATAGACGATCTGCGTCCTTTTTGCGTATTCGGCGGCGTGGATATCTATTCCGATGCGTCAACGGCGGACATATTGAAACACGCGCTTCCATATTGTTTTTGCGCGCATAAGTATCCCGGCGTGCCTAATATCAGCCTTCACGTGATAAGCCCTCACGTCGGTTTCCAGGTTGGAGACCTTGACGTGTTGCCGGTAACGATAATGCATGATAAGCTCCCAATATTTGGTTACAGGGTAGGGGGTTTGCTCTATATAACTGATATGAAGACTGTGCCCGACGATGAGTTTGAATATTTTAAGGGCGTTAAGGTGCTTGTTGTCAACGCTTTGCGCTTTGCTCCCGAGCATCATTCGCATCTTACTGTAAGCGAGGCTTTAGACTTTGCGGCGAAAATAGGGGCGGAGCGGACCTATTTCACTCACATGGGGCACGACATAGGTTTGCACAGCGAGACTAACAAAGTGTTGCCTGCAAACGTCAAATTGGCTTATGACGGTCAGGTGGTAGAGATATGACTTTATCGGTATGCGGATGTGCGGCTGATAAAACGTATGTGAATGATTTTCATATTGTTTCGGCTTTCATCTCGAACGGTGGTGTGAAAGGTTGTCTTTTATGCGGTAAAAGGTTATCTTTCAGACGGTAATCTGTTGCCTTTTGCGTGGTAATTTGCGGCATATTGTCGGTCGTTAAATATAGGATCAGCATTAGATTTTTCGTCAATACAAAGCGTATTTGTGTAAAGATATGCTAAAATAAGTATTTGCATGATTAAAATGTGTTATTTGTGGGCTTGCGTAAACGCCAAAATTTGGCTGGTATGAAAAATGTCCATACCTTTGCACCGTGTTTTTCATAGTATTAGATTTAAGGTTAACAAGGTTGGAGTACAGCGGTACTCCTTTTTTGTTTTTATGACGTTGTTATTTCATGTTCGGAGCGTTCGCTTCCGAAGTTGTTTTTACATGAAATCTTATTTCTTAAACTTACGGTATAATTTCCAAGCGAGAATGAAGCCGTCGGCCAAGCCTGCGCCTGTCGACATGATAGACGTAAGGGAGAAGCCCTTGTTGTTTTTCGGTTCCGGCTTGCGGAATAACTCTTTGCAGAGATTGTTAATCTGCATGTTGTCCCTTCTTATTTCAGAGAGAATCACTTCCTTGCGTAGCCTTATTTCGTGCAGAGTGTTGTACTTGTCGATGTTGTTCATGTTTTTATAGCGTTAAGAGACTTATTCAAGCAACAGGCTTGTTATGAACCTGATCAGCGGCCTTTCAATCCAACTTTTCCTGAATGCGACGAATAAGATGAATATGATAATATAGAAAGCGGCCACGATACCGAATGCTGCCGGGTACCCGATGGCTTGCCCCATGGCGAGAGCCGCCGAAAGCGAGAGGAAGAATAAGATTGCAATGACAATCAGCGTAAGAACTGCGAAAAGTAGTAAGGCCGTGATGATCCTTACCGTCTTATCCATAATATCGAGCCTCAGATATTCATTCTGAAGCCCGATATTGTGTTTGATCAACTTTATTAGTTGCCCTATTGTTTCTATGTTTTTGTCGGTAGAGAACATGCAAAAGTGATTTAAGCCCTTTCTGTTTCAGCAGCGTCAGTGATATCCTCTGCCAAGTCGTTCATTTCCTTGCGGCTTAACTTGATGTTGTGCTTCTGGCAGAAGTCGTCGATGGCATCTGTGATCTTACCACGTGTGTCCTTACCTTTCTCGGGAGCCAACAGCAGTCCTAAAGCTGCGCCGGCGATAGCGCCTCCTAAAAATGCGCCGATGTAACCTAATGTTTTCATAATTACTTATTTTTTAATTATACGAAATGTGTTCTTGTTCTTCATTTCTCCCGTCTTGACGGGTTTTACTGATAGCAAAAATAGTCATTATTTTCTGAATACCAATGTTTTCGACTTACTTTTTTGTTAAAAATGATGTATTTCTCTGATTTAACAAACTTTATGTGCGGATAATTAATGATTTTGCTTGTTTTTGTGTAATTTCGCACGATAAATGTGGAAATAATAAGTTAGTTTCTAAAAATATTCTAAGGAAATTATGAGAAAATACGTTTTGGTTTGTGCCGGCCTTTGCGCGGCTTTGGCGTTTACTGGTTGTAAATCATCAGAGAGTGCTTACAGGAAGGCTTACGAGAAAGCTCAGGCGCAAGAGGGAGCCAATGCTAATCAAGGTAACGAGGAGATAGCCGTCGTAGCTCCGGTCGTAGAGAAGCCCGCTACCGAAACCGTAGTCGTAGACAATGCTGACAATGTTCCCGTAAAGCAGGAGTCGTTGTCTGTGGTAAGCGGAGCCGGCTTGAAGAGCTTCAGCGTAGTTGTTGGCTCATTCTCGGTTCAGGCTAACGCCGAGGGCCTGCAGGGCACTCTTAAGAGCCAGGGTTATGACGCGCAGGTGGCATACAATTCGTCTAATCAGATGTATCGCGTCGTTGCCGCCACGTTCGACGCTAAGCAGGATGCCGTCCGCAGTCGCAACGACCTGCGTTCGCAGTATCCCGATGCATGGATTCTGTATAACCAAAAGTAAAAGTTTGTGGCCCGTATATTGTCGATTGACTACGGCAAGAAACGTACTGGTTTGGCTGTCACTGATCCGTTGCGGATAATCGCAGGCGGATTAGTGACGGTTGCTACGTCCGGACTTTTTGATTTCTTGCGTGATTACGTCGCTAAGGAACCGGTGGAGCGTATCGTCATAGGCGAGCCGAAGCAGCCAGACGGCACCCCGAGCGAGAACATGGCGAGGGTGACGGAGTTTGTGAACAGGTGGCGTAAGGCTTTTCCTACGATCCCCATTGAGTTTTACGACGAGCGTTTCACTTCCGTGCTGGCTCATAGGGCCATGATTGATGGGGGATTGCGTAAGAAAAAGCGCCAAGACAAGGCTTTGGTTGACGAGGTCAGCGCTACGATAATATTGCAAAGTTATTTAGAGTCTGTAAGAAGAAAACAATGATATTACCTATTTATATTTACGGTCAGCCGGTGTTGCGGAAGGTTTCGCAAGACATAAATCCCGATTATCCTAATCTCAAAGACTTGATCGCAAACATGTTCGAGACGCTTACTGCGTCTGACGGAGTAGGCCTTGCCGCTCCGCAAATAGGTCTTGACATACGCTTGGCCGTGATAGATCTCGACGTGTTGTCTGAGGATCTGCCCGAGTATAAGGATTTTCGTAAGGCCTATATCAATCCCCATATCCTCGAGTATGACGACAGTCGGGTTGACTCTTCCGAGGAAGGCTGCCTGTCGCTGCCGGGCATACATGAGAACGTGAAGCGCCCGACGCGCATCCGCGTGAAATACATGGACGAGGATTTCAACGAGCACGACGAGTGGGTTGAGGGCTATCTTGCTCGTGTGATGCAGCACGAGTTTGACCATTTGGACGCAAAGATGTTCATCGACCGTGTCTCCCCGTTGCGTCGCCAGCTGATAAAAAACAAGCTGAAAGCCATTCTCCAGGGACGCTTCAGCTGTAATTACCGCACGAAGACGGCAAAAAGGTAAGCCCGTCCGTAGGTTCATTTCGCGTCGCGGCCCGTCCGTCGGCGCGGAGTTTTTTTATGTGTTTCAGGACAAGTCTTTTCTTATGCGCAAGTTTCTTTTATCCTTATTCTTGTTGCTCGCGTCGCTGTCGGCGTCGGCCCAGTTCCGTACAGACCGCCTGCTCGACGTCGGCCGCAGCGCGTTGTATTATGAAGACTATGTCCTTTCGATTCAGTATTTCAATCAGGTGATATTGGTTAAGCCGTATCTTTACGAGCCGTGGTTTCTGCGTGCGGTGGCGAAGTTTTACCTTGACGACTATGTTGGCGCGGGCAAAGACTGCTCAGAGGCAATCAGGCTTAACCCTTACATACCCGACTTGTTCGAGCTTCGAGGCTTGTGCTACATCAAGCAGCACAAGTATGACGAGGCTATAGCCGATTACGATAAGACCATTGAATTTAATCCTTACAATAAGAACCTGTGGTTCAACCGTGTGTTGTGCAAGATAGAGAAAAAGGATTTCGATGCGGCCAATGCCGACTTGGACTCTATGATGACCATGTGGAAGACTTATTCAAAGGCTTATTCGCTGAAGGCTGAGGTATGCTTACAGCAGAAAGACACCGTGGCTGGTGCAAAATATATTGACAAGAGCCTTGAGATAGACCCTTACGACGGCGACCTATGGGCGTTCAGGGCGATGATCAGCTTGTCGCAGCGTAAGTGGAAGGATGCCGACGAGCAGCTCTCGAAAGCCGTACACCTAAAGCCGACGACCGTGGCCAACTACGTGAACAGGGCTTTGGCGCGCTACAACATCAACAACCTGAGGGGTGCGCTTGCCGACTATGACAAGGCGATCGAGCTTGATCCGGACAACTTTTTAGCCCATTACAACCGCGGACAGCTGCGCGTGCAGGTCGGCGACGACAACCGTGCCATAGAGGATTTCAACTTCGTAATCAATCTTGAGCCCGAAAACGTGATGGCGATTTACAACCGCGCCCTGCTGCTTGAGCGCACGGGCGACATTTACGGAGCCATACGCGACTACACGAAGCTCATAGACCAGTATCCCAACTTCTGGGCCGGACTAAGCAACCGTGCCCGCTGTTACCGCAAGGTGGGCATGACGTCGAAGGCTGAACTCGACGAGTTCCGCATCTTTAAGGCCCAGATGGACAAGCACTACGGTCGCCAGCGGCGCTGGAGCAAGCAGCAGATGCACGAGGTGCGCAAGAAAAGCGAGATAGACTTTGACAAGTACAACCAGCTCGTGGTGGAAGACGAGACCACCGTGCAGCACGAGTATTCCACCGATTATCGCGGCCGCGTGCAGAACCGTAAGGTAGACGTGGTGTTCCTGCCGATGTTCCAGTTGTCTTTCAGTCCTTACGACAACGCCGTGAAGTCGTATCAGCCGTATGACAACGCCGTAGAGAAATTCAACTTCGAGCAGAAGCCGCGCCGCAGGTTTTACATACGTTGCGGAGTGAAGCAGCTTACCGAAGAGGAAAACAAGCGCGTGTTTGCGCTCATCGATACGCTGACTGCAGCCATCGATGCCTCGCGCGACCTTCAGGCCGATAAGGGGCTGATACTTCAGCGTGCGGTGGCCAACGGCGTGGTGCAGAATTACGCCGACGCCGTAAACGACCTTACCGCATACATCCAGACCGACAGTACGTCGGCGCTGGCCTACTGGCAGCGCGCCGTGTGCCAGGCGCGCATGAACGAGTACGACGCGTCGCGCGGCACCGATGTCAGGCTCAAGACGATGAGCGCAATGTCTGATCTTGACGCCGCCATACGGCTCGACTCTGCCAACGCCTACCTCTATTTCGACCGCGGTAACCTGCATGCGGCCAACCGTGATTACGCTAAGGCCGTAGCCGATTACACGGAAGCGATAAGGCGTGACCCCAAATTGGCCGAGGCATATTATAATAGAGGCATAGCAAACGTCAATCTCGGAAAGACTGACTTGGGCATAACCGACCTGAGCAAGGCCGGAGAGCTCGGGCTGTATGAGGCTTACAGCGCCATAAAGAAGTATAGTAAGAAATAGTCCGGGCCGTCTCTTCGCATATCCTATTTTTTTTAATCTTATTTGTCGTTTTGGCATGATTCGTATGATTTTCATGCCAAAGCGATATCGTACCCATGTCGGTAAAAATGTGTAAGGCAGGAACCGGACACCGTTTGACGGTGCCCTTACGTGTGCGGTTTAGCGTAAAATGTGCGCCTGCGGCGTGCGGCGTGGTTGCCGTTTGCCGTCTTTTACATGCTGAAAGGTTATCTTTTGCGACTACGTTTGCCGCTTTTAGTAGGCCATGAAGCCGCCGAAACCATGAGTTTCGGCGGCTTTTATATTGCTTTTTTGCCTCGAAACATTGCACATAATACATCACTACCGACGAACATGGCTGAGTAATAGCGTATTACGTTTGCACGCTTGTGAATGCGTTATTTCGTGACATTATCCGTCATTCTGCAAAATCCGCGCTCATGGAGCTTTATTGAAAATCATCTTGTCGGCGATTCTTCATTTATGCTTTCAATGTGTTTTCCCAGCAGGCCGCAATTCTTACGGTTGTGGTCGTAAGTTATATGCTGTACGCTTTATAAATGTTAAGAACGCGATTGTAAATGTTAAATATATGCTGCGCTTTATCATTTTTATGCATTTACCCCCCCCCATATGTATATTTTTATTAATTTTAGTGGCGAAATACATAAATGTTTTAAGCATGACGTGCGTCATAGCCTCGGTCGCTTCCGTGTAAATCGCCGCATGCTTGGATTCACCTGAATAGACGAAAAATATTTAACCATGCAAAACAAATCCATAATGAAACATCTCGTTTTACTTCATCGGGCACTATTGTTCTTATCCCTGTGCCTGATTCCGTTGTCCGGCTTTGCCAGAAACGACGACGTGACGTTGTACGGATACGTCGTAGATTCACCGATGAACACGCCCATCAACAACGCCTCGGTGAACGTCTTAAACGCGGCCGACAGTTCTTACGTCACGGTAGCGATGTCTGATCTCGGTTCTGGAACCGTCACTGGTGATGAGAAAGTTGATTACACTTACACCGGAGGATTCAGGGTCCGCCTGCCGCGCGGTAAATACATATTGTCCGTGAGCTGCTTGGGCTACGAGCCGACGGTGGTGAACGTAGACCTGACGACGCTCGGCAAGCGCGTCTACGATTACACCCTGCCTTATAAGATCACGCTGACGCGCGAGTCGAAGAAGCTGAAGGAAGTGGTGGTGACGGCCTCGAAGGTGAAGTTTTACCACAAGGGCGACACCTTAGTGTTCAACGCCGACGCCTTCCATCTGGCCGAAGGCTCGATGCTCGACGCCTTGATACAGCAGATGCCGGGCGTTGAACTTAAGGACAACGGCGAGATATACGTCAACGGCAAGTACGTAGACGAGCTGCTGCTCAACGGCAAGCACTTCTTCAA
>CALUFN010000031.1 GCA_944319945.1 uncultured Prevotella sp. | reverse complement strand
ACCACAATCTTGTCATCACTGATAATGATTGTGTTGGCCGTGCCGAGGTCCATTGCAATCTCTTGGATAAATGAAAAAAATCCCATAATTTCTTTAATTCATACATCGGCTTTCGCCGAACTTCGTTTCTTAACGCATAATGCACAATAGGCTTAACGCCTGAATAATTCGTAACATACAATTCGTAATGCACAACCGGCATGAAAGGCGTTCGGCGGCGCATGCCTGATTATGCATTGTGAATTATGCATTATGAATTAAACCAGTCGTGTATGGCCGTGTCGTAGTGGCTGCTTACGCCGAATGCGCGTGTGGCGAACATGCGGCGGTCTTCTATGTCGGTCTGGGCTCCCTTCTTGTTGAGTATGTCGAGCAGAACGCCGTATTCGGCCTTGCTCGGTACGATTACCACGTCCTTGAAGTTTTTCGCCCCGGCGCGGATGAGCGATATTCCGCCTATGTCTATCTTTTCTATGATGTCGGCCTCCGACGCTCCGCTTGCCACTGTCTGCTCGAAGGGGTACAGGTCTACTATCACGAGGTCTATCTCGGGTATCTCGTATTGTTCCATCTGTTCGCGGTCGCCCTCGTTGTCGCGGCGTCCCAGTATTCCTCCGAATATTTTCGGGTGCAGCGTCTTCACGCGGCCGCCGAGTATCGATGGGTAAGTGGTGACGCTCTCCACCGTCCGGCACTCGTAGCCGAGCGACTCGATGAACTTCTGCGTACCTCCCGTAGACAAGAATTTCACACCTTCAGCGTTGAGCTTTGCAAGCAGCTCGTCAAGCCCGTCTTTGTGGAACACAGAGACAAGGGCAGTCTTGATTTTTTTTGTTCCGGCCATATTTTCTTCAGTGTAATGGTTTTTAGAGTGCAAAGATAGTGCAAGTTGAGCGAAATGCAAAATAAAAACGAGAGAAACGAGTTTTTATTTTCATTTCCGAGACGCAGCCTATCTTATTTAAAGATAGTGCAAGTTGAGCGAATTGAAAATCGCCGTAAGGCAAATGCAAAATAAAAACGAGAGAAACGAGTTTTTATTTTGCATTTTCGATTGAACGTCATTGGTAATCCGGACGCATTACGTCCTATATTCTAAAAGGTGGCCTTTTGCACGGTAAAAGGTAACCTTTCGGCGCATAAAAGGTAACCTTTTGCGACGCAATTTGCCGCCTTTCATATCGCGGCCTTTTCGTGCTTGGCGTACTAAGGCCGAGTCGGCACGGTTTGTTTATCTATGCACAGGCTCCTTGCGGTTGACTAAATTCAGTAAAACCTTCGCTTTGAGGTGCATTTATACACGATTTAAACCTTTTCGTTTGCGTTCTGTCAGATATTTGTGTTATCTTTGCAACCGTTCACGGCGTTTGCTGCGTCTCTGTCCGACGAGACCGCGCCGTGCGCTAATATTTAATAATGTGGAAATGGAAAAGAAACTGAAGACATCCACGCTCTGCGTGCGCGGAGGGTGGAAACCTAAGAACGGCGAGCCCGTGCAGCCGCCGATCGTACAGTGCACGACGTTCAAATACGACGACAGCGACGAAATGGGCATGCTCTTCGACCTGAAGAAGACGGGCTACTTCTACACCCGTCTGCAAAACCCCACTAACGACGCCGTGGCCGAAAAGATAGCCCAGCTCGAGGGAGGAGTGGGCGCGATGCTCACATCTTCAGGCCAGGCGGCCAACTTCTACGCCCTGTTCAACATCTGCAGCGCAGGCGACCACTTCGTGACCTCAAACGAGATTTACGGCGGCACGTACAACCTCTTCGGCGTGACGATGAAGAAGCTCGGCATAGAGTGCACATTCGTCAACCCCGAGGCAAGCGAGGAGGAAATACAGAAGGCCTTCCGCCCGAACACCAAAGCCCTGTTCGGCGAGACCATATCCAACCCCGGCTGCAAGGTGCTCGACATCGAGAAGTTCGCCCGCATTGCGCATAAGAACGGCGTGCCGCTCGTGATCGACAACACGTTCGCCACGCCTGTTAACTGCCGCCCGTTCGAGTTCGGCTGCGACATAGTGACCCACTCGACCACTAAATACATGGACGGACACGCCACTCAGGTGGGCGGATGCGTGGTGGACAGCGGCAACTTCGACTGGGAGGCGCACGCCGACAAGTTCCCCGGACTGACCACCCCCGACGAATCATACCACGGACTTACCTACACTAAGGCGTTCGGCAAGATGGCCTACATGACCAAGCTTGTGGCCCAACTCATGCGCGACCTCGGCTCCATACCCTCGCCCCACAACGCGTTCATGCTCAACGTAGGCCTGGAGACGCTCCACCTGCGTGTGAAACGCCACTGCGAGAACGCCCAGCGCGTGGCCGAGTTCCTGCACGACGATCCCCACGTGGCATGGGTTCGCTACTGCGGACTGAAAGACGACCCCTGCTATGAGCTTGGCCGCAAGTACCTGCCTAACGGTTCGTGCGGCGTAATGTCGCTCGGACTGAAGGGCGACCGCGACACGGCTGTTAAGTTCATGGACTCGCTCCGGCTGATTAACATCGCCACCCACGTGGCCGACGTGCGCTCGTGCGTGCTCCATCCGGCCAGCCACACCCACCGACAGCTCAGCGACGAGCAGCTGCGCGAGGCCGGCATCGCCCCCGACCTGATACGCCTCTCGGTGGGAATAGAAGACATAGACGACATAATCGACGACCTTAAGCAGGCTCTGGCGCAGATATAATAAGGGTAAAACGGTAAAAAGGTGAAAAAGTAAAACGGCTTCATGCAAATACGAAAAAAGCTGATTTTGCTTTTTCACCTTTTCGCTTTTTCACCTTCTCATCTTTAATTCCTTTCTGTTAACGCAAACAAAAACGCGTATGCGCGTCCCAACTGTGAAAAAGTACAAAAAGCAAGCGCGGTAAGTCAAATAATCGTGTTTTTCCTTTGCGGTTACGCTGGAAAACCTTACATTTGCAGCATAACAATGACACAATGACAGTTTAACAAAAACTTATACTATGGAAGTCGAAAAAATCATGCAAGCCTTGGAGCAGAAGCATCCGGGGGAATCAGAGTACTTACAGGCCGTAAGGGAAGTGCTGCTCTCAATCGTAGACGTCTACAACCAGCATCCCGAGTTTGAGAAGGCTAAGCTTATTGAGCGTCTCGTTGAGCCGGAGCGCGTCATCACGTTCCGCGTTCCTTGGGTTGACGACAAGGGCGAAGTACATGTCAACATCGGTTACCGCGTACAGTTCAACAGCGCCATCGGCCCGTACAAGGGCGGTCTGCGCTTCCACCCGTCTGTAAACCTCTCTATCTTGAAGTTCCTCGGTTTCGAGCAGACGTTTAAGAACGCCCTCACCACGTTGCCTATGGGCGGCGGCAAGGGCGGCTCTGACTTCTCTCTGCGCGGCCGTAGCGACGCCGAAGTGATGCGTTTCTGCCAAGCCTTCATGACAGAACTCTACCGCCACATCGGTCCCGACGAGGATGTTCCCGCAGGAGACATAGGCGTAGGCACACGCGAAATTGGCTACCTATTCGGTATGTACAAGAAACTGAAGCACCAGTTCCAGGGAGTCCTCACGGGCAAGGGCCTCGAGTGGGGCGGCTCTAAGATACGTCCCGAGGCTACGGGCTTCGGCGCTCTCTACTTCGTTAACCAAATGCTGCAGACCCACGGATACGACATCAAGGGCAAGACGGTGGCAATCAGCGGTTTCGGTAACGTGGCTTGGGGTGCCGCTACAAAAGCAACCCAGCTCGGAGCTAAGGTTATCACCATCTCAGGTCCTGACGGCTACATCTACGATCCCGACGGCATCAGCGGTGAGAAGATCGACTATATGCTCGAGCTCCGCGCCAGCGGCAACGACATCTGCCAGCCTTACGCAGACAAGTTCCCCGGCTCTAAGTTCGTTGCAGGCAAGAAGCCCTGGGAGGTTAAGTGCGACATCGCCCTGCCGTGCGCTACCCAAAACGAGGTCAGCGGTGAGGATGCAGACATGCTTTTGGCCAACAAGCCAATCTGCGTAGCCGAGGTTTCCAACATGGGATGCTCTGAGGAAGCAGTTCAGAAGTTCATCGCAGCCAAGCAGCTCTTTGCTCCCGGCAAGGCTGTTAACGCCGGAGGCGTAGCAACGTCGGGTCTTGAGATGACTCAGAACTCTATCCGTCTGAGCTGGAGCGAGGCCGAAGTAGACGAGAAGTTGCACCAGATTATGCACAACATCCACGAGCAGTGCGTCAAGTACGGACGCGAGAGCGCAGACTACGTGGACTACGTCAAGGGAGCAAACATCGCCGGCTTCATGAAGGTTGCTAACGCGATGATGGCTCAGGGCATAGTATAATCCCGATATGAATAGTGGTAAATAAAGTTTTTCTCATAATTCTTTTCATTCTGACTGGCTGTACCCTCCTTCCCGCACAGGAGAAGGGTATGGCCAGTTATTATTCTAACCGCATGCACGGGCGGCGCATGAGCGACGGCTCGCGCTACCACCGCGACAGCCTTACGTGCGCCCATAAGCGCTATCCGCTCGGCACCATGCTCAAGGTGACCAACATAAAGAACAAGAAAAGCGTGGTGGTGAAGGTGACCGACCGCTGCGGCGGACGCCGCATAATAGACCTCTCGTATGCCGCAGCCAAGCAGATAGGCATGATATCGGCCGGTGTTACGATGGTGAGGGTAGAGAAATACGAGCCGCCGTTGGGCGTTCCGTTCAAGCCGACCGACAAGATTGACCTTCCGGAGCTTGACTATGAGATAACCGAGGGCGGCGATGACATTACGCCGATATGGATGAAAACCGACGACGAAGAGCAGGCCTCGCACGAGATAAAGGCGCAGAACAGGCGCGACCAGCGTGCGGCAGGCAGACATAAAAATAATAAGTAAGGCGCAGGTTAACCGCTTGTTTTACAGTGCCTTATGTCATAATTCGATGCCGCAGGCCTCCGGCCGGGCGGCGCATCTCGATATCTTACTTTCTGATTTGTAGCCTTTTGCATTCCAAGAGGTTGCCTTTCAGCGTCTCAAAGGTAACCTTTTACAGACTTAAAGGTAACCTTTTGTAGCTCAGGCTCATTTGCCTTAGCGTATGGCCGATGTCCGTTCATGCGCCGATATGCATACGTCTTGTTAATAAATCGTAAAGAAACGAACTTTCGTTTACGTTTATTTGGTTTATATTATAAACCGATTTATCTTTGCAAAAGAAAGGTTTTGCCCTTTCACTACATCCGGATGATGCTCTGAGTCGTCGCCAACTGCAGTGGCGGAGGCACGGAGTGGAGAGACGTTAACATGGTAGATTAAACTCTTTAAAACGACGGAATTATTATGGAAAACAACGAAAAACTGACTGCCGAGCGTAGTCTTGAGATAATAAGCGAGGCAATAGAGCAGGGACGCCGCGACGTGGAGCGCAATGCCGGCACGCCGATGATAATGTGGGGAGTGCTCTCATGCGTCACGGGCAGTCTTGTCTGTGCGCTTTGGCGGCTTACGGCCTGCCCTGTGTGGAATGTGCTTTGGTTCGCCATGTGCGCCGTAGGATGGATCGTGTATGCCCTGATGAGGCGCAAGGAGCGCGCTGAGTGCACCCCCGACTCGTATGTCTGGCGGCTTGTTCGGTGGGTATGGCTCGTGTTCGGGATGCTCGCCGTAGCTGTAGCTTTCATCGGAATGCTGTCTTTTGATACTACGGTCTACGTCTCGCGTTTGCCCATTACGGCGGCGATAATGTTACTGCTGATGTCGGCTTCGGCCGTTACGGCTTACGTGTTGAAGGATAAGGCGTATGGTGTCTTCATCGGAGGAAATCTCATTTTGGTTAACTTCGTACTGATGTACCCCGGTCCTTACGAAGCGTTGTGCCTCGCCTTGTCGGCCGTTACGCTGCTCGTGATACCCGGCATAATGATTAACCGACAAGCAAAAAGAAAGGAGTGACGAATATGAACGACTGTCATGAGGACGTGAAACTTACCGAACATGAGAGCATCGAGCTGATATCGCAGATGCTTGAGCGTGCCAAGCGCACCGAGATAGGCCGCCTTAACTTCATCACCTTGTACGGAGCGTTGGGGCTGCTGATGTACACCCTGGCGTTAGTAAAGCCCGAAGCGCCGCTGCTGATGCTGTGGGCTGCGGTGCCGGCGCTGAGCTACGGCGTGCCGTTCGTCTACCATAAGATGTGGCGGAGGCCCGCCACCATAGCGGGGCGCATAGTGAAACGCAGCTGGGGGATGTTCGCCTTGATCGGCGTCATCGTGCCGTTCATGGGATGTTTCGGCGACGTTCGCTTCATCTCTCCGCTGATGGTGATGATCGGTAGTTGTGCCCTCTTCATGCTGAGCGGCCTTCACAAGCAGAAGACCATACTCGTGGCGGCCTTCGTAGGGTTCGCTTTCAACGCCTTGTATATCGTCTTGGACGGCGACTATGATGCCTCTCCGATCTTATGGTCATACGTGTTTTTCGCCTATTGTGTGTACATCGGCTTGTCGCTGCGCGGCAATGTCGATGAAATAAGATGGTTGGATGAGGCCGCTTAACCCATTGTTACACAGTGAATTGCGCCTTGCGGTGATGTCTCTGCTCGTCGCTACGGGCGAGGCCGACTTCGTCTACCTGCGCCGGCAGACGGGAGCCACGGCCGGAAACCTGAGCGTACAGCTTGACAAATTGAGTAAGGCGGGGTATATCGAGGTAACGAAGAGCTTCGTTGGGAAGCGCACCAACACGTCGTGCCGCCTCACGGACGAGGGTATGGCGGCGTTTGAGGAATACGTAGACGCGATAAAAGAATATATAAAGGTGAAAGGGTGAAAAAGTGAAAAGGTGAAACAACTTATACTTTTTCACCTTTTCACTTTTTCACCCTTTCACCTTTTACAGTTCCGCAATTACCTCAATCTCTACCAAAGCACCTTTGGGCAGGGTCTTTACGGCTACGGCCGAGCGTGCGGGGAACGGCTCCTTGAAGAACGTTGCGTACACTTCGTTCATTGCTGCGAAGTTGTCCATGTCCGAGAGGAACACCGTAGTCTTAACCACATGGCTCAGGTCGATGCCGGCTTCGGCGAGAACGTTGGTTACGTTGGTGAGCGACTGGCGTGTCTGCTCCTTTATTCCGCCCTCTGCGAACTCACCCGTAGCGGGGTCGATGGGCACTTGTCCTGATGCGAACACGAATCCGCCGGCTACTATCGCCTGGCTGTAAGGGCCTAAAGCCTTAGGCGCCTTGTCTGAATGTAATGCTTTCATTTTCTTGTATTTTTTGTTGTTAAAAAAATCATTTCAGCTTGAATCCCTTCTTTGCGAGCCCTTCCTTGATTGATTCTACGTGCTCGTGGTTGCGCGTCTCGAGCCTTACGCTCAGCTCGCAGGCGTTCACGCTCTGGCCGTAAACGCCGCGCTCGTGGTGTACGCTCAGCACGTTGGCCCCGAGCGAGGCCAGCACCGCGATAACCTCAAGCAGCTGCCCGGGCTTGTCGGCCAGCTCCATAGTGAGCGTGCATATGCGTCCGTCCTTGTCGAGGCCACGGTTAACTACTCGGTTGAGGATGTTCACGTCGATGTTGCCGCCGCTTACGAGGCAGATGGTTTTCTTCCCCTTGACGGGCACCTTGTTAAACATTGCGGCGGCCACGCTTACCGCTCCGGCGCCCTCGGCTATCATCTTCTCCTCTTCCATCAGGCGGAGTATGGCGGCGCATATCTCGTCTTCGCTAACGAGGGCTATGTCGTCTACGTATTTCGAGCAGATGTCGAAGGTCAGGTCGCCGGGGGTTTTCACGGCGATACCGTCGGCTACGGTCGACACGTTAGGCAGAGTAACGGCCTTATGCTCATGCATGCTTTGGTACATGCTCGGCGCGCCGGCGGCCTGGACGCCGTAAACCTTGACCTTGGGGTTGAGCGACTTTATGGCGAAAGCCACTCCGCTGATTAGTCCGCCGCCGCCGATTGGCACTACGACGGCCTCTACGTCGGCCAGGTCGTCGAGCATTTCGAGGCCGATCGTGCCTTGTCCGGCTATCACGCGCTCGTCGTTAAACGGGTGCACGAAGGCGTAGCCGTGCTCGTCGCGCAGCTGGAGGGCGCGCTGGTATGCGTCGTCGTACACGCCGGGAACGAGGCAAATCTCTGCCCCGAGGCGGCGCGTAGCCTCTACCTTGCTTATCGGCGCGCCTTCGGGCAGGCAGATAAGCGACTTTATTCCGTTGCTCGTAGCGCCGAGGGCCACGCCCTGCGCATGGTTGCCGGCAGAGCAGGCTATAACGCCTTTCTTCCTCTCTTCCTCGCCGAGCTGCGACACCATGTAGTACGCTCCGCGCACTTTGAACGAGCCGGTAATCTGCAGGTTCTCGGGCTTAAGGTAAATGTCACTCTCGGGATTGAGCTTAGGGGCATGCACGAGGTCGGTGCGCCTAAGTATCTTACTGAGCACATAGCGTGCCTTGTAAAGTTCGTCTAAACTAAGCATATTTTTCGTTTTATCAGATTTCGGTATGCAAATGTAGGCAAAATATCCGATACTTGTAACCGTGCCGGCCAATAATTTTCGCATTTTTCTTCGGTCGGCGGCTGCGTTCAGCCCTTATGCTGCATTATTGCCGGCTGCTCCGTGGGCGACGGTTTTTAGACACTCGTGTAACGTGTTGACATCCAGAGTATTACAAAAGGCCGCCTTTCGCTTCGTAAAAGGTGGCCTTTTAGGCGGTGAAAGGTTATCTTTTGCAGACCTAACGGCACTCTCTCGGTAACGGCAGACTCGACCGATTGGTAAACATCGGCGTGGCCGGAGATTATGAAACGGTAAAATCCGAGATCGAATCGGTATTGGGAAAAGGCCATGACGATTACAAGTCGGACGCGGACAAGCACTTTGCCCACTTGCGCAAAAAGCAAGGATGAGCGTCGTGAGCCATGCGGAGCCGCCCCGGAAAGGTGCCGCACGGCGTGCGACCGGTAAAAAAGAAGAACAGACATTGCACTGACTCGCAGCGTAATGTCCGTTCTTTGTAGCGGGGGTGGGACCCGAACCCACGACCTCCGGATTATGAATCCGACGCTCTAACCAGCTGAGCTATCCCGCCAACTATCTGTTGTTTTGCGGGTGCAAAGGTAATACAATTTCTTTACATACCAAAAAATATCTGAATTTTTTATTCATTTCTTACGCAAAATTATTATTTTTGTGGCAAAATACTCACATGCCATACGCTATGAGAAATAATAAAGTCAGTATTGAGCGTGAACTGAATTCGAAATCCGCTAATATAATATGGTCGCTCATGAGCACTCCCGAGGGTCTTTCAAAGTGGATTGCCGACGAAGTGACGCGCGACGGCGACGAGATGGTCTTCACTTGGGGCAACGAATGGAGCCACCACGAGACGAGGACGGCCATCGTGCTTGAAACCAAGAAGCTCGACTACATACGCCTGCGCTGGAGCGAGGCCGAGTATGCCGACACGTTCCTCGAGCTGAGGATGGACAAGAGCGACATAACGGGCGACTACATCCTCGTGGTGACCGACTTTGCCCCCGACGGCGACACCGATACGCTTGAAGACATCTGGGCGGCCAACATGGAGACGCTGCGCCGCTCTACGGGGCTGTAGCCGCGCACATTACATACGGGCGGTAATCATGACGCAAGGCGGAGCCGAAAGCCGGCCTTGCCATGGTGCTTGCGCCATTAGCTCGGGGCGGATGGCCCTCGGACGGCCGTGGCGCTCTTACGCATGCGTGGCGGCAGGGTGTTTGGGCGTCGGGCTATTTCCGCTTTTTTACCTTTCCACTCTTTTACTTTTTCATGCTAAAATCGTTTTTCTGATATTTTTGTGCTAATTTTGCAAACTGGAAAGGTAACGCCTGAATCCATTTTCGTGAACAATGCTACGGATAAAGAAATTAGATAAGTTCATAGCCAGACAGTTCGGACTGCTTTTCATAGGTACGTTTTTCATCTGCCAGTTCGTGCTGATGATGCAGTTCCTGTGGAAATACGTTGACGAGCTGATAGGCAAGGGCCTTACGATGGACGTGCTGGCGCAGTTCTTCTGGTACATGAGCCTGATGCTCGTGCCTCAGGCTCTGCCGCTGGCCATATTGCTGTCGTCGCTCATCACCTTCGGCAACCTGGGCGAGAGCAGCGAGCTTACGGCCATAAAGGCGGCCGGCATATCGCTGATGCAGGCGTTCAGGTCGCTGATAGTGATAGTGGTGGTGGTCTCGCTCGGCTCGTTTTACTTCCAAAACGTCATAGGGCCTAACGCCAACATGTCGTTTTCGCGCCTGCTGCTGTCGATGAAGCAGAAGAGCCCCGAGCTGGAAATACCCGAAGGCGTGTTTTACGACGGCATACCGGGCTGCAACCTTTACGTGCAACAGAAAGACGTGCAGACGGGCATGCTCTACGGAGTGATGATATATAAGATGACCGACAGCTACGAAGACGCGGCCATAATACTGGCCGACTCGGGCATGCTGCAGTCTACGGCTGAAAAGAAACACCTGCTACTCACGCTCTACAGCGGTGAGTGGTTTGAGAACATGAAGTCGCAGCAGGTGGCCCGTGGCGCGTCGGTGCCTTACCGCAGGGAGGCGTTCGTAAAGAAGAAGATACTGCTCGACTTCGACTCCGACTTCAACGTGGCTGACGCGAGCGCCCTCTCTAACAACGCCCGAGGCAAGAGCCTGAGGCAGATAAGCCTTGACGTAGACTCGCTCAACCATGTGTACGACAGCGTAGGGCGGAGGTTTTACGACGACGCCAAGTCGGCGTATTACGCGTATCCGTCGATAAAGAAGGCCGACTCGCTGCGTGCGGTCAAGATGGCGGCCACCAAGACGTTCAGCTTCGACTCCGTTTACGGCAGGCTCGACGCCGACAAGAAGCTCTCGGCCGTCGACAGGGCCATGGGGCGCGTGAGGAGCGAGATGAACGACCTTGACTTCAAGGGCATGCTCACGGCCGACGGCGACAGGCTGATAAGGCAGCATAAGATAGAGGCCATCAACAAGTTCTCTGTGGCGTTGCAGTGCATATTGTTCTTCTTCATAGGAGCTCCGCTCGGCGCCATCATCAGGAAGGGCGGTCTCGGCGTGCCCGTTATCATCTCGGTGTTGGTGTTCATCGTGTTCTTCATCTTCGACAACTCCGGATACCGAATGGCCCGAGGGGGCATGTGGACTATATGGTTCGGCAAGAGCATAGCTCTCGTCGTGCTAACGCCGCTGGCCGTGTTCTTCACGTATAAGGCCAACAACGACTCCGTGGTGTTCAACGTCGACTTCTATCGTAACTTCTTCATGAAGCTGCTCGGTCTGCGCGTGAAGCGTGCCGTCTACAGGAAAGACGTGATAATCAATGACCCCGACTATGCCGCTGATGCCGTGGAGCTGGCGGAAATCAACGCCGAAATATCGGATTACGCCCGCAGGCACAACCTGCTTTTGGCACCCAACGTGGTGAAGGTGTTCTTCAAGTACAGTCCCGACCACGTAATAGAAAACGTGAGCGAAAGGCTGGAGAACGTTATAGAAGACCTGTCGAACACGAAGGACAAGATCGTGCTGTCGCAGCTTAACAACTATCCATACATGACCGTTAAGGCCCATACGCGCCCGTTCGAGCGCAAATGGCTCAATGTGGCGGCGGCCGTGGTCGTACCCGTAGGCCTGTTCCTGTATTTCAGGATGTGGCGGTTCAGGCTGCGCCTGTACCGAGACCTTAAGACGGTAAAGCAGGCTAATGACGCGCTGATAGCCCGGATAAGCGAGATGGAGCAGCGCGGCCGGTAAGAGTTGCGCTATATATATAATAAGGTGTACGTGAAATTATGGAAAACTTGAAAATCAATACAGTCGAGGAAGCCCTTAAGGACTTCAAGGAGGGAAAGTTCGTCATCGTTGTCGACGACGAAGACCGCGAGAACGAAGGCGACCTCATCATTGCCGCCGAGAAGATAACGGCCGAGAAGGTGAACTTCATGCTTAAGTATGCGCGCGGAGTGTTGTGCGCCCCGATAACGTTGAGCCGTTGCGACGAGCTTGACCTGCCGCGCCAGGTCGTAGAGAACACGTCGGTGCTCGGCACGCCGTTCACCGTGACCGTAGACAAGCTGGACGGCTGCTCGACGGGCGTGTCGGCTCATGACAGGGCCGAGACGATAAAGGCCCTTGCCAACCCGGCTTCTACTCCGCAGACCTTCGGACGGCCTGGCCACGTCAATCCCCTTTACGCCCAAGACAACGGCGTGCTGAGGCGCAGCGGCCACACCGAGGCCACGATAGACCTGTGCAAGATGTGCGGGCTTTATCCGGCAGGAGCCTTGATGGAGATAATGAACGACGACGGCACGATGGCGCGCCTGCCCCAACTGCTCGAATTTGCCACGAAGCACGACCTTAAGGTGATAAGCATAAAGGACATGATTGCCTACCGGCTGCAACGCGAGTCGCTGATAAGCGTCGGGCAGACTGTGGACATGCCTACCGAGTACGGACACTTCAAGTTGATACCGTTCCGCCAGACCAGCAGCGGGCTGGAGCACATGGCGCTGATAAAGGGCGAATGGGACGAGGACGAACCGATATTGGTGCGCGTACACTCGTCGTGCGCCACGGGCGACATCTTCGGCAGCAAGCGTTGCGATTGCGGCCAACAGCTGCATAAGGCCATGCAGATGATAGAGAAGGAAGGCAAGGGCGTGCTGATATACATGCAGCAGGAGGGCCGGGGCATCGGACTGATGAACAAGATCGAGGCTTACAAGCTGCAGGAGGAAGGCTATGACACGGTAGACGCCAACGTGCATCTCGGATTCAAGCCCGACGAGAGAGACTACGGATGCGGTGCCCAGATGCTGCGCCGTCTCGGTGTGCATAAGATGAGGCTGATGACCAACAATCCTACCAAGCGTGTAGGGTTGGAGGCTTACGGACTCGAGATTGTGGAGAACGTTCCCATTGAAATAACTCCTAACGAGTATGACTACAAGTATCTGAAGACAAAGAAAGACCGCATGGGGCATACTCTGCACCTGTAAGCGTGGCAGGAGGATGTTTCAACGCAGGCGCTTTTTTGTCACGGACATCAAAATATAATACGTTTTATTTCATTAAGACAAATAATTTATTTAATTTTGCAGTAATCTAAAAACATAATATCAACATGGCACAATTATCAGATCGTCTTAATCGTTTGGCTCCTTCGGCCACGCTTGCTATGTCGCAGAAGAGCGAAGAGATGAAAGCACAGGGCATCGACGTCATCAACATGAGCGTAGGAGAGCCCGACTTCAATACGCCCGACCATATAAAGGCGGCAGCCAAGCAGGCCATCGACGACAATTATTCAAGGTATTCACCCGTGCCCGGATACATGGACCTGCGTGAAGCCATTGTGGCAAAGCTCAAGAACGAGAACGGTTTGGATTACACGGTAGGCGAGGTGCTTGTCTCAAACGGCGCCAAGCAGAGCGTCTGCAACACCGTGATGGCCCTTGTCAACGACGGCGAGGAAGTCATCATCCCTGCGCCTTATTGGGTAAGCTACCCCCAAATGGTAAAGCTCGCCGGAGGTGTGCCTGTTATTGTGGAGGCCGGTTTCGACCAGAATTTCAAGATTACGCCCGAGCAGCTTGAGGCGGCCATAACGTCGAAGACGCGGCTGCTCATATTGTGCTCGCCGAGTAATCCTACCGGAAGCGTGTATTCAAAGGAGGAACTTGAAGGTCTTGCCGGCGTGATAATGAGGCATGAAGGTCTGTACGTGCTTGCCGACGAGATTTACGAACACATTAATTATATAGGCAGGCACAACAGCATTGCGCACGTGCCAGGTATGAAGGAACGCACCATCCTTGTCAACGGAGTGTCTAAGGCTTATGCCATGACGGGTTGGCGTATAGGCTATATCGCTGCTCCTGAGTGGATAGTCAAGGGATGCAACAAACTTCAGGGACAATACACGAGCGGTCCCTGCTCGATAAGCCAGAAGGCCGCCGTCGCCGCTTATACCGGCTCGCAGGATTGCGTGGAGCAGATGCGCCGTGCGTTCGAGCGTCGCCGCGATTTGATCGTAAGTCTCGCGAAAGACATTCCCGGCCTTGAGGTTAACGTTCCCGAAGGCGCATTCTACCTGTTCCCGAAGTGCAGCAGCTTCTTCGGCAAGAGCGACGGCAAGCGTACCATAAGCAACTCTACTGATTTCGCCCTGTACCTGCTTGAAGTCGGGCATGTGGCAACTGTGGCAGGCGACGCCTTCGGTGATCCCGAATGCTTCCGTATGAGCTACGCCACGAGCGACGACAACATTCGCGAGGCAATGTCGAGGATAAAAGATGCTTTAGCCCTGCTTAAATGACATGCAGACTTTGCAATATTGGGATAAGAAAAGCATACAGCGAAAAGAATTTGATAAAAGTCAAAAACATTGTTAAAAACTCCGCAAATCATGCTTTTGTTTACCTATAAATTGTTATCTTTGTGTGCTTATTTATTCTGAAGCGGTCTGATTTTAGTGGCTACTACAAGTCTTTTTAACATTAAATCGAAACTTTATAACTTAATAATTAATTAACTAACAAATTTAAATTAAAATTATGGCAACTACACAAAAAGCAGCAAGCCCGAAGAAAAATCAGGGCTTCCAGGGAATTAGAGCAGCGATTTGGGTTATCGTTGTATGTCTTATCATTGCGGTATGCATATACAACTTCCTTCTCGGCAATCCTTCTAACTTTGCAGGTAATGATCCCGCAGGTCACCCGACCAATCTTCTCGGAACAATCTACAAGGGTGGTATCATCGTGCCTATCATCCAGACCCTTTTGCTCACCGTTATCGCATTGAGCATCGAGCGCTGGCTCGCTCTCCGCACCGCTTTCGGTAAAGGCTCTTTGGCAAAGTTCGTACTGAACGTTAAGGCAGCCGTTGCTAAAGGCGACTTCAATGCAGCTCAGAGCATCTGCGACAAGCAGAGAGGTTCTGTAGCCAACGTGGTTTCGGCTTCTATCCGCGCTTACAAGGAAATGGAGAACGCTACAGGCTTGAAGAAGGCTCAGAAAGTAGCTAAGATTCAGCAGGCTCACGAAGAGGCAACACAGCTCGAGATGCCTACTCTGCAGATGAACCTTCCTATCTTGGCAACCATCGTTACTCTTGGTACGCTTACCGGACTTCTCGGAACCGTTATCGGTATGATCCGTTCATTCCAAGCATTGGCAGCCGGCGGTGGTGGTGACTCACTCGCACTTTCAACAGGTATTTCTGAGGCGTTGATCAACACCGCATTCGGTATCTTGACTTCTTGGTGCTCGGTTATTGCTTATAACACATTCACAAACAAGATCGACAAGCTGACATACGCACTTGATGAGGTTGGTTATACTATTGCTCAGACATACGAAGCCAATCACACTGAAGAAGCTTAATTTTACTAACCCTTTTAAATTATAATTACTATGGGTAAAGTAAAAATTAAGAAACAAAGTACGTGGATCGACATGACGCCGATGAGCGACGTGATGGTCTTGCTGCTTACTTTCTTCATGTTGACGTCAACATTCGTGAAGAACGAGGCGGTGAAAGTCGTTACGCCGGGATCGGTATCGGAGGTCAAGGTCACCGATAAGAACGTCTTGACAATCCTTATCGACAATAAGGGCAAGGTGTTCTTGGGCTGGGATAAGCCCGGTGACATGGAGACCGCTCTCGGATCCATGGCTGACCAGTTCGGGGTGTCCCTGAGCGGGGCTCAGATGAAGAATGTGCGCAGCGCCACAAACATTGGCGTGTCAATGGAGGAAATGGGAGCATTCCTTAGCGTTGAGTCTTCGCAGATGAACGCTTTCCAGCAGAACAAGGGTGTTCCTACCGACAGTATTGACGGCGGCATGAGTGAATTCCAATGTTGGGTTCGTACAGTTAAGGACGCAAATTCAGACATGGTGTTGGCTATCAAGGCCGACGAGAAAACACCTTACAAGGTTGTAAAGAAAGTGATGTCTGAACTTCAGGACATGAATGAAAACCGTTACGAACTTATCACTTCTTATAAAAAGGTGGAGGACTAAGACATGGCAAAAAAGAATACAAGTAGACAGAAGAAAGTCGACCTGCGCGTGGACTTCACGCCGATGGTGGACATGATGATGCTTCTTATCACGTTCTTCATGCTGTGTACGTCCTTGAGCAAGCCGCAGGCAATGCTCTTGACGATGCCGAGTAACGACCAAAACGTGCAAGAGCAGGACAAGACAGCGACTAAGGCTTCGCAGACCATTACTATCTACGTAACTGGTAACGATAAGATCTACTACATTGCCGGTCTTCCCAATTATGAGGATCCTTCGTGCATGAAGGAAACCACGTGGGGTAAGGACGGTATCCGCAGCGTACTTATCAACCACGTTACCGAAGACGGAACGGTGCCTGTAGCTTCTATCTTGAAGGCTAAGGCCGAACTTGACGCTAAAAAGCTGAAAGACCCGGCAAAGTATCCTGATTCCATTTACAATAAGGAGCTTGACAAGTTGAAGAACGGTGAGATCGAGGGACAGAAGATCCCGACGTTGACCATCATTATTAAGGCAACCGACGACGCTTCTTATAAGAATTTGGTTGACGCTCTCGACGAGATGCAGATTTGCAGTATAGGTAAGTATGTCATCGACAACATTACTCCTGAAGACAAGCAACTCCTTACTAAAAAAGGCGTTCGCGTCAATTAAGGGTTAAGTCGTTGATTAACATTTAAAACGAAAGACTATGTCAAAAATAGATTTAATATCTGGTGCATGGTGTGACCTCGTATTTGAAGGCCGCAACCAGACTTACGGAGCTTACAGGCTTCGTAAGAGTACTGGCAAGCGCAACGTTTGGTCACTCTTAATCGTGCTTATCGCTGCTGTAGTCATCTTCTCCGTGATAGCTATCAAGAATGTGATACAAGCCAATCAGAGGGTGGCCGTAACCACAGCCGTGGAGCTTTCTTCAATTGAAACTAAGAAGAAGGAACCGAAGGTTGAGAAGAAGGCACCCGTAAAGATAGAGCAGCCGAAGGTTGAGAAGGTTAAGAGCTCGATTAAGTTTACGGCTCCTGTCATAAAGAAGGACGAAGAAGTGAAGCCTGAGGAGGAAATGAAGACTCAGGAAGACCTTCAGAAGACTAAGACGACGATCGGTGCGTTCAACGTAGTAGGTAACGACGAAGTCGGCGGCGAAGTGCTTAAGGCAAAGGAAGAAATCGCACAGCCCGAACCCCCGAAGGAAGAGGAGACAAAGATCTTCGACGTTGTTGAGGAGCAGCCTTCGTTCCCCGGTGGTATGGGAGCTTTGATGCAGTGGTTGAATGACAATATCAACTACCCCGCCATTGCTGCTGAGAACGGAATTGAAGGACGTGTCATCGTTCAGTTCGTCGTAAGCAAGACAGGTGCGATCTCAGACGTCAGGGTGGCTCGTGGTGTTGACCCGTCGTTGGACAAGGAGGCTGTTCGCGTAGTAAGCAAGATGCCTAATTGGACTCCGGGTAAGCAGAACGGTACCAACGTTAATGTAAGATTCACGTTGCCTGTTCAATTCAGGTTGAACTAATTTAAGCACAATGAGAAAAGAACTATTCTACGGTTTAGTAGGATTCACACTGCTTTTGGGCCTTGTTTCGGCTTGTGCCGACAAGTCCAAGAGCGGTAGGACTGATACTTATTCGTCAGGAGCGATATCTTTCGCTTCTGACGAAAGTTTTAGTCCTATCATAGATGAACAAATCCAAGTTTTTGAAAGCATTTACCGCGAGGCTAAGCTGACTCCGATTTATACTAACGAGCTTGATGCTGTCAACATGCTTATGACCGACAGCATTCAGCTGGCTATTACTTCAAGGAATTTTACTAAAGAAGAGCTTGAAAACCTCAAGGCTCGTAACTACTTGCCTGTGGCTATCCCGCTGGCTTACGACGGGCTGTCGCTTATTATTAATAGGGAGAACACTGACTCTTGCATCACCGTAAATAACATTAAGCGTGTGCTGAGCGGGCAGGCTAAGACTTGGGGCGACATTGTGCCTGGGTCAAAGCGTGGTGAACTATTGGTGGTCTTCGACAACAAGAAGTCGAGCGCAGTGCATTTCTGCGTAGATTCCATTCTTGACGGCAAACCGATTAACAGTCCGAACATTGTTGCGGCTAATACGAGTAAGGAGGTGATAGATTACGTTGAGAAAACTCCTAACGCAATAGGCATCATCGGCTCAAATTGGTTGAACGACAAACGCGACACCACTAACACCACATTCAAGAAGAACATAAGGGTAATGTCGGTCAGCAGAATGGACACGGCCACTTACACTAACAGCTGGAAGCCTTATCAGGCTTATTTGCTTGACGGGAGATATCCGTTGGTAAGGACAATTTATGCTTTGCTTAACGACCCGATACAAGGATTGCCGTGGGGCTTCGCTCATTTCATAGAGCAGCCTAAGGGCCAGCTTATCATTTTCAAGTCAGGCTTGTTGCCCATGCGTGGAGACATCACCGTGAGGACCGTCAACGTTGTTGACGAATAGACTTTATCTTCGTTCGTAAGATGATTTTACTGAAGATTTTTATTGTTAAGTAGTTTGTTCTGATAATTGGAAGATAATTAAATTTTGAGAGATTGTTTAAAAAACTTTTGAGATATGAAAGCGATTAAATATTTATTGGCTGGAGCTTTGATAACAGTTGTTTCAGCTCCATGCGCGGCTCAAGACGCCAATGCACAGCTTGATGCCGTTGCTAAAGTTATTAAGGAGAACAAGTCTAATCCCGAAGCCTATGAGGATCAGGTGAAAGACTATGTAAAGGAAAACAAGAAGAACGGAGTAGCTTTGGCTGCTTTGGGGCGTGTTTTCTATGAAATTAAGGATACGGCCAACGCAAAGAAGTATGCCGAGATGGCTGTTGATCGTGGCGAAAAAGATGCCGAGGGATATATTCTTCTCGGTGACATAGCTGCTATGAACGATGATGGTGGTGCGGCTGCTACATGGTACCAGCAGGCTACCGTAATGGATCCGAAAGACCCTCAGGGCTACATCAAGTATGCCAGCGTTTACCGCAAGCGCAGTCCGGAGCTGTCTGTGCAGATGCTTGAGAAACTCCGTGCCGTTGACCCTACGTATCCCGTTGACGCAGAGGCTGGCCATTTCTTCTATGGTGCGAATAAGCTCGACAAGGCCGTTGAACATTTCGCTAAGGTTGATCTCAATCAGTTGAAGGATAATTATCTCGTTGAGTATGCTACTGCTGAGTTGCTTCTCGCCAATTCGCAGAAGAGTCTTGAGGTCGCCTTGTTCGGCGTGAACAAAGAGCCGCGCAGTGCCGCTATGAACCGTATCACGTTCTACAACTACACCGACTTGAAGGATTATAAGAATGCGTTGAAGTATGCAGACGCACTTTTCAACAAGTCTGACAGTGCTAAGATCTCAGCTCGTGACTATCAGTATTACGGATATGCCTTGATGGGCGACAGTGCTTTCGACCAGGCCATCGAAGAGTTTAAGAAGGCTTTGGAGATGAACGCCGAGCTTAACGACGTGCGTAAGCAGCTCTCTGATGCTTACATCGCTAAGAAAGATTTCACTAACGGACTTTCTTACTATGAGGAGTATCTCAGCAAGATTGAGAAACCTTCAGTGCCCGACCTTGACGGACTTGCACAGCTTTACATCCAGCAGGCATCGAGCATAGACTCGCTTAACGACGCTAAGATAGGCGCATTCAAGAAGGCCGACGAGATATACGGTAAGATCATAGCCGAGTCACCGAGCAACAAACTTTACGCTACGATGATGCGTGCACGTATCAACTCGCAGCTCGACCCGGAGACAACTCAGGGCCTTGCTAAGCCTTATTACGAAGAGTACGCCCAATTGGCACAGGCCGAGCATGCCGACAACCCGAAACTGCTCATCGAGCCTTATCTGTATCTCGGATATTACTATCTCCTTAAGGAGGACAACGCTAACGCTAAGTCTTATTACGAGAAAGTGATAGCTATCGACCCACAGAACCCCACTGCTACTCAGGCTCTCGGCGTGCTGCAGTAATTCAGAGGATTTATTGTTATAATAAAAAGTTATAAGATTGGATTAGGTGTTTGTCCGAGGCGATAGTTCTGTTCGATTCCTCTGAAATACTTATTCCTGCTTTAGATAAAGGCCGTGTATCGTGAGCTTCGATACACGGCCTTTTCTAAAAATTATGCTAATCCGTGCATGCTTCAGGTGTTTTCATTCGGTTTGTATAATAAATCACCTGCAAAGCAAAAAGGCGACCCGAACATTGTCGAGCCGCCTTAATTGTGATTCTAAATAGAGTGATTAGCCCAAGCTGATAGCTTCTGACGGGCAAACATCTGCGCAAGTGCCGCATTCAGTGCACATGTCAGGATTGATAGAATACTTCTCGCCCTCAGAGATTGCTCCTGCCGGACATTCGTCGATACAAGTACCGCAAGCGATACAATCGTCACCAATTACGTAAGCCATAATAATCTTGTTTTTATTTAGTTAATAATGTTTTGTACCTATGTTTGTACCCTGCAAAGGTAATATTTTTATCCCGAATACCTATTTTTAGGTATTTGTTTTTAGATTGTTTAACGTTTGTCGTGCGGTGGTTGAACGGCTGCCTATTCAAAATAGAATGACAGCACGATCATCTTGCTGCGGGCCTCGTTTACCGATTTTGCGTACATTATCATGTTCTCGTCGCGCAGGTGGTCGGGGTGTTGCGTGTCAAGGCTGTTTATCAGGCTGTAGCAGAATTTCAGTTCCGGGCGCAGCTTGAAGAACGGCAGATAGATATCGCATCCCAGTCCTACTTCCAGGCAGAAGTCATAGCGTTTTAGTTTTACGTAGTCGTCGTCTCCGCCGGAGAGGTTTACCATTGGGTCTGCCCCGACCATGATGTACGGGCGTGCGTTGTCGAGTCGCGGTGCGGCGAAGATTAGGTTAAGCGGTACCCCGATGTACACCGACTTCATGTCTTGCGTCTGCCTTATAGGTTCTCCGTTTTCCAGCTTGTCCGTCATGTTGTAAAATGTAAGGTGGCGGTTGCCGAAATACATCGTCGGTGCTACGCGGAAGGCCAGATGGTTGCTTATGCGCAGCTCTCCGAGCACGCCTACGTTGAAGCCTGTGTCCCAGCGGTCTTGGTCGCATGTGATTATCTTCTCCGCCTGTGTGCCGTCTGCGTTCATAATCATCTGCGGACCGATGTTGTTAAATTCCATGTCTTGCATGTGCGTTCCTACCACTACTCCGAAATGGAACGGGCGCAAGTCAGTATAAGGACGATTTTGTACGGCATCGCCCTGCGCCGCCGCCGTCAGCGTCGCCGCCATGAATGTAATTATGGAAAACAGCCTTCTCATTTATAGTATAACGGCGTAAACGTAATAATATTTTGTTTTGCTATTAAAAGTAAGGGAGAAAAGGAGTAGAGGATTAAAGTAGAAATGCCATAAATGCTTAAGACAACACGGCATTTCTACTTTAATCCTCTACTCCTTTTCTCCTTTATACCTTATTTAGAGGAAAAATCAACCACTATTTTCCCAACGAATATGCCGTGTTTGCCGTTTTGGTCGTTGGGTACGTCCTTGCCGTCGAGGTTTTTTATGTTTTTCATTTCGGTGAAGTAAGAGTGCGAGTGGCCGCCGAGCACGATGTCTATGTTCCTCGTCTGCGGCATCATCTCGGTGTCGTCGGTGCCTATGAGATCCCAGCCTAAGTGCGAAAGGCAGATTACCAGGTCGCATTTCTCGTTTTCTTTCAGCAGCCGGGCCACGTCGTTGGCCGCCTTCACGGGGTCGTTATATTTCACGCCCTTGCACGATTGTGCCATTACTAGGCCGTCAAGCTGCGGCGAAACGCCGAATATTCCTATCTTCACTCCGTTTCTCTTGATTATCGTGTAAGGCTTTATCAGCCCTTCGAGCGGCGTTCCTGTGAAGTCGTAGTTGGCGCAGACTATCGGAAACTCGGCTTTCCTTGCGAGCCGCGCAAGGTTGTCCACTCCGTAGTCAAACTCGTGGTTGCCAAGCGTCGCTGCGTCATATCCCATCAGGTTCATCAGCCCCACCTCCACGTCGCCTTTGTAGAGGGTGTAGTAGGTGGACCCTTGCGAGAAGTCGCCGCTGTCAAGCAGCAGCAGTTCGGGCTCTTTCCGCAGTTCCTGTCTGACCATTTCCGCGCGCCTGACGAAGCCTCCCCGTCCGGCCAGCAGCGTGTCGGCGAGATGTCGGTTCAGCGGATATATGCAGCTGTGAGTGTCGTTAGTGTGCAGTATGGTTATCTTCCTGCCCCTCGCCCCGGCCCCTGTAGCGAGGGCGGCGGTGAGCGCCAATGTCATAAATAGTCGTATCATGTTACTCTATTTTTATCCTTCCTTCTATTTTCGCGTCAACGCTCTTGCCTTGTTTCATCATCCCCTGCATGTATTTCATTATGATGAAGCGCACGTTGTTGTCCTTGCTCGTGGGCGAATTTACGTCGGTCGAGCTTTTAAAGGCTGTCATGTTGTCGTTGCCCTGGGCTACGAAGTCGAGCGTGGCTATGCGGTATTCGCCCGCCGGGTCAATCTCCTTGCCGTTCAGCCGAGCCGACTTCAGCCGCCCGTCCTTAGTGATTACCAGTTCCACCCCGTGGCTCACGCCCTCGCCGCCGGCGGCCGCTATCTGCCCGAACAGCTCTTTCACCTTCGCCCCGGTTAGCGTCACGAAGCATATCTTGTTCTCAAACGGAGCCACGTCGAGCACGTCGCCGTAAGTCACTTCGCCCTTAGCGAAGGCCGAGCGCATTCCGCCGATGTTGTACACGGCGAAGTCCGGCTTCTCACCGTAGTCCTTTCCAGCCCATACGAGGATGTCCGTAAGCAGGTTTGAGAGCTTGCTTTCGGGCTTTTCGGCCGCCATGTAGTTGGCCGTCCGGCCCACCACGGGACTCATTATGCTGTCCACCTGCCTCTTGTAAGGCCTCATGAAGTCTGTCACGGCCTTGTCGGCCGTGTTGTCGTAAGTGCTGTCTATCAGTATGCACGACCGCTCGAAGCCCGCCACCTCGTAGCTCGTGGAGCACGACGAAGGTATGAGCACGGCGGCAGCCAAACAGCAGAAAATAAGTTGTTTACGCATGAATTTTACCTAAAAAGCCGTGCAAAGGTAGCTAAAAAGGCAAACAGGGCAAAGAAAAATGTAAAAAAATCAGGTTACGTTTGGCCGTCGTTCGGAAATTGACTAACTTTGCACCGCTTTCCGCGTAATCGCTGACAGGAAGAAGAGTAGCCTCGTTATGTTGCGCCGGAACGATGAACAAATTTAATTATCAAACAAAAATGGATTTAATTAAAGTTGCTGAAGAAGCATTTGCAACCGGCAAGAAGTTTCCTGAGTTCAAGGCAGGTGACACTGTAACTGTCGCTTACAAAATCATCGAGGGTTCAAAAGAGAGAATCCAGCTCTACCGCGGCGTCGTAATAAAGATATGCGGCCAGGGCGAGAAGAAGCGTTTCACGGTGCGCAAGATGTCAGGTACCGTAGGCGTAGAGCGTATCTTCCCCATCGAGTCTCCCAACATCGACAGCATCGAAGTGAACAAGATCGGTAAGGTGCGTCGCGCCAAGCTGTACTATCTCCGCAAGCTCACGGGTAAGAAGGCCCGCATTGCCGAGAAGAAGGTTATCACCAAGAAGGAAGACTAACCTTTGTGTAACGCTAAACGCTAAAGCCGCCAAATCCCGTCGGGGTTTGGCGGCTTTAGCGTTTGTTTATTGCTGTATGGCGGCGTGGGGGAGTACTGCTTACCGCCTTTCCGTCATCGTTCCGTCGTCGTGTATTGTCAGTCGGCCGCCCGGCACGTCGTCGGCCGTGAGCCGTCTTATCTCGTTTACGGCGGCGTATGTAGTGTCGCGGCGCGGGCCGAGGCCGCGTTTCTGTATGAACGGGTATATCCTGCCGCCCATGAAGCGGCCTTGCCTGTCGGTCTCGGCCACTATCACGGGGGCGTAGCCCGATGTCCCGAGTATGCTTATTCCGTAGGGCGTGCAGAAGTTGCCGAGGCTGTAAGCTATCAGCCTGTCCTTGTAAAGCTCCACGCAGCGCACCACGTGCGGCCCGTGGCCGAACACTATGTCGGCGCCGTTGTCTATGCAGAAGCGGGCGAAGTTGCGCAGCTCGCCCCGGTCTTCGCCCAAGTATTCCTCCTTGCCGTAGGGCAGGTGGCTGTAGGCCTTGCCCTCTCCGCCGCCGTGAAACGACACTATCACGATGTCGGCCACCTTCTGCAGGCTGTCCAATATCTCCTTTACCTTACTGCGTTCGCGGTGTTTCAGCGTGCGCGAGTTGTGCCCGAAGGCGCACAGGCCGAACCTTATGCCGCGCCGCTCCACCACGGCAAGCTCGCGCCGCCCCGTCAATCCGGCGTAGGCTATGCCGAGCTTGTCGAGTGTGCGCTCGGTAGAGCGCACTCCTTCGTAGCCGAAGTCGCAGGCGTGGTTGTTGGCCATGCAGAGAAAGTCGAAGCCTGCTTCCTTCAGCCTCGGCGCGAACTCTATTGGCGTGCGGAACGAGTATGAGTAGTCTGATTCCTTTTTGTTCGTCACCTCGGCCGTGTCGCAGAGCGTGCCTTCGAGGTTGCCTGCGGCTATGTCGGCTCTGCTCAGTATGTCTTTCACGTCGATGAAGAGTGCCGCCCCGTCGTCCTTAGGCAGTGCGTTGTCGGGATACGTTGTGCCCATCATTATGTCGCCCACCATGGCTACGGTGTAGGTGTCTTCCTGCGGCCTGCCTCCGGGCATGGCCGCAGTGTCTTCCTCGTGCGTAAAACCGACGACGGGTGCCGGCTGTTTCCTGCCGGTACCCGTCATCGTGCATGCCGTCGTAATTGCTGCGACGCAAAGAAGTATGAAAAAGAAGTCGTGTCTCATCCTTGTAAGAGTTAAGGGTTAAGAGTTAATGATTAAGAAAAATGCTTATGCGACAATGCTGTTTTTCTTAACTCTTAATTCTTAACTTAATCAGTCTATTCCATCACGCGGCGCGCCCCTACGTAGCGGCGCGAGTAGTATCTCTCGTTAGAGTTGCTCACCTTCACGCCCTTCGTGCTGGCGTGTATGAAGTTGAAGCTGCCGCTTATCGGGTCTACGTCGACCACTATTCCCACGTGTCCGATAGGTCCGCGTGTGCTCGAGCCGGTGAAGAATACGAGGTCGCCCGTGCGCACCTCGTCTTTCTCTACGGCCTCGCCCTGGGTGTATTGGGCGCGCGACGAGCGGTTGAGGTCTATGCCCATGTTCTTGAATACGTAGCTGGTGAATCCTGAGCAGTCGAACGCGTTAGGCCCCGACTGTCCGCGGCGGTAGCGTGCGCCGAGGTGCGAGAAGGCTTCGTCGAGCACGCTGTCTATCTCGGAAAACTCAAAGTCCTCGTCGTAAGCCTCGTTGTCGTATAAGAAATCAAAATTGTCTATCTCCTTGTATTCTTCTTGTTGCTGTCCTTCGCCGCCGTTGTCGTTGTCGGCTGCGGCAGGCGTTCCTGCTGCCAACATCATCATCGCTACGGCAAATATCTTAAGGCTCTTCATGTCTTTGTGGTTCAGTAATTTAGTATGAAAGGGTAGATTGAAATTTTTCGTTTGCGAAGATACTAAAAAACTGCAAGCCGTCAAAGCCTGTTTACATCTTTTGCGATTAGCAAAAAGCATGCCAACGCGTTGCCCGTTCAGCCGTTAATTACTGTTATGTTGCGTTTTACGGCAAATAGGTCATACAAAACTTTAATGCCGCTGCTTTACATTCTTTAAGAAAAAAGTCTTACATTATTTAACTACTTAGCCTCGTCGCGCAGGGCGGATGTAAACCGGCCGCTGCCTGACAGCGGTTCATCCGCAAATCTGTTGGATGTTCATTTGCAAAAAGAGGAAGTTGCCGTAAAAGTCGTATATTTGTAGTTG
>CALUFN010000030.1 GCA_944319945.1 uncultured Prevotella sp. | reverse complement strand
GCCCGAAAAATTGGCCTAAACGTAACACTCTGAGACACAACGGATTAACCGTAATATTACGAAAGGCCGCAAATCGCGTCGTGATTTGCGGCCTTTTGCGTTGTAAAAGGTTACCTTTTACGCGGCCAAAGGTAACCTTTCGCAAACACGAAAATATGACATTTTGCATAATAATATTCACAAAGGCATATAAAAAATGCGATTTTCTTATATCTTTGCATAAGATAAGCTGCGCTCGGCAATTTAAGAACAAGCTCTCATTGCTCTCGCTTGCATTATCTTTGCATAAACAAACATCCTGCATACATGAAACGGATAACCGACAACCTGCAAAAAATAGCCGCATTATGCAAAAGTCATAAGGCAAGCAAGTTGTTTGTGTTCGGTTCGATACTGACCAACCGCTTTAATGACGAAAGCGACGTGGATATGCTCGTCACGTTCAACAAAGCGGAGGTGAAGGATTATTTCAGCAATTTCTTCGACTTCAAATATTCTATGGAAGACATGTTCGGGCCGAGGTAGACTTGCTCGAAGAACAGGCTATCAACAACAAATACCTAAAGAAAAACGTAGACGCAACAAAAACCTTGATATATGGATGACTTAATGAAAAAACACTTGCTGGACATCCTGACGTAAAAAAAGAGATTGAAAGTTTCTTCGGCGACAAGCCAAAACTGTTTGATGATTTCTGCGGTAACTTATGTCTCAGGCGTGCCGTAGAAAGGAATATAGAAATTATCGGCGAAACTATGAACCGCATATTAAAGACAGACAGAGGTATCGCCATTACCAACGCACGAAAAATTGTAGACGCAAGAAATTACATCATACACGGACACGACAGCCTGTCGGCAGACATTCTTTGGAGCATCGTAATAAACCACCTGCCCAAACTGAAAATGGAAGTAAGCACGTTATTAGATAATTGAAACACTTAACCATGACATTTATAATATAAAAGCAGATAAATAAAGAACGCATAGTAACGTCGCACGCATTATTACAAACAAAAAGGGGATTGCCCTGCGCAATCCCCTTTCGTGTTATATTGCTACCACATCTTACTGATCAGACCGAGCTTGGTGGCATCGATGAACTCGATGATGTGGCGGACTTCAGGCCCGTCGGGCACCTGCTCGCGTATCTGTCGCACGGCGTCGAACACACTCGTCTGACCATGGAACACCAGGCGGTAAGCGTTGGCGATATGGTCTTGCACTTTCTTCGACACGTTGTGGTTGGTAAGAATCGACGAGTTGATGCCTCCGTACTTCACGGGGTTGTCGGCGGCGACGATATACGGAGGCACGTCGCGGCTGAGGCGGCTGCCGCCCTGAATCATCGAGCCGCGGCCTACGCGCACACCGGCGTTGGCGATAACGTTAGAAGAGAAGATCACGTCGTTCTCTATGTCGCAATCGCCGGCGATTTTCGTACCGTAACCGAACACGCAGTTGTCTGAAATCTTCGTGTCGTGCGACACGTGCACGCCCTCCATGAACGAGTTGTTGCTGCCTATTACGGTCTTTCCGCTACAAAAAGTGGCGCGGTTGATGACGACGTTCTCACGGAACGTATTGTTGTCGCCGATGACCAGCTGCGAAGCGTCGCCGCAATAGTTGAAGTCTTGCGGGATGGCGGCGAGCACCGTATTCTGGTACACCGTGTTGCCGCGCCCCATGCGGGTGCCGTTCATCACGCTGACATACGGGTATATCACGCAGTCGTCGCCGATCTCAACGTCGCCTTCGATATATGCGAAAGGATAAATCGTAACGTTCTTTCCGATTTTAGCCTTCGGGTCTATTTCTGCTTTAGGACTTATCATATTGTTTTGTTTTTATCGATTATAGGGTTGTGGGGTTTACGGTTACACGGTGCAAACTGTTATCGGTCAACGTAGGTTTTAGCTGTTTTACCGTAAAACCGCATGACCTTATAACCGTAAAGCCCTACAAATCAGTCTCTTCCTCCGCCGAGAGCGTAATAGAGGTTGACCACGGCCTGCATCTTGTAGAAGTCGTCTTGCACCTTAGCCAGCTCAGCGTTGAGCAGCGACTGCTGGGCAGTGATGACCTCGAGATACGTACTGCCGCCCATGCTGAAGAGGTCTTTGGTGTACTCTACGTTCTTCGTCAGGCTCTCTATCTGCTTCTGCTCGAGCTTCGACTTCTCGTCGGACGAGTTGTAGAGCACGAGAGCGTTGCTTACTTCCGAGCCTGCCGAGAGCACTGCCTGCTGCCAAGTGTTGTAGGCTTGCTCCTGCTGCGCCTTAGCCACTTTCAGCCCGGCAATGAGCTGTCCGTTTTGGAATATCGGCTGCACGAGGCTCGCCACGGCGTTAAACAGCCACTTGCCGGGGTTTACGATGCCGCCGCCGGAGTTGTTGGTGAACGCGCCCGAACCGCTGATTGATATGTTCGGATAGAACTTCGAGCGGGCCGTCTGCACGTCGTAGAAGCACTGGGCGAGGCTCATCTCGGCGTAATGCACGTCGGGACGGTTGTTAAGCATCTGTATGCCAACGCCCGTGCTGAAGTCGGTAGGCAACGACTGGTTTTCCAACTTGCCGCGTCCGATAGTCTGCGCAGGTTGCCCGAGCAGCAAGGACAGCGAGTTTTCGGTCTCGCGTATTTGGCGTTTCAGGTCTTCGGCCTGTGCCAACACTGAGTAGTAATTGGCCTCGGCACTCTGCACGCTGGTCTCCTTTGCGTTGTTAAGCTCCTTCTGCAGCTTCATCATGTTCCAAGTCTCCTTAGTCAGGCCGGTCATGTTGTTCACGATTTCGAGCTGCTTGTCGAGCATCAACAGCGTGTAGTAAGCGTTGGCAATGTTGGCTATCAGGTTGGTCTTGACTACGAGCTGGTAGTCCTTAGTTGCCAAAAGGGCCATCTGCACGCTGCGCTTTTGGTTCAAGAGGTTGCCGAAGAGGTCGATGCTCCAGCTGGCGTTGATGGGCAGTGAGTAAGTCTTCGTGGCACGGCTGCCGTCCCAAGACGAGATGGTTCCCTGCGGAGAGAACGTGAACGAAGGCACGAACGCCAACTTAGAGGGCAAGAGCTGGGCCTCAACCATTTTCACGTTGAGAGCCGCGTTGAGCAAGTCGGTGTTGTGAGCCAAGCCTTGTTCTATCAAAGCCTGAAGCTGCGGATCGGTGAACACGTTGCGCCACGGCAGGTTGCCGAAGCTCGTCGTATCGTTGACGGCCAGCGTGTCGGTATTTGAAGTCACGTCACGCACAAGTCCGGAGGTGTTAACCTCGGGGCGCTCGTACTTCCCGTAGATTCCGCAGCTGCTCAGGAGAGCAGCGGCGGAAATCATCATCAATATATTCTTACTTTTCATCATTGTTGTCATTTTTCTTGTTTTCAACCGGACGAGTGTACTGCAACAGCTCGGTGTCGACGGCAGCATTGTCGTCGTCGAACTCAAGCGGCTTAACCTTCTCCTGCAAATACTGGAAGATGTAGAAGAGTGCCGGAACTATCAAGAGCTGGCAAATCATACCAATAAGCATACCGCCGATTGCGGCAGCGCCGAGCGTCATGTTACCGTTGTAACCTACTCCGATAGGTATGAGCAACGGCATAAGACCGATGATCATCGCCAACGAGGTCATCAAGATAGGACGCAGACGGGCTTGGGCGCCGAGCACGGCCGACCAAGAGAGAGCCATACCGGTTCGTCTTCGTTCGAGTGCGAACTGCACGATAAGGATGGCGTTCTTGGCCAAAAGACCGATAAGCATGATGAGCGCAATCTGCATGTAGATGTCGTTTTGCTTTCCGAACAGGTCGGTGAAGACGAACGCGCCGGCAATACCGAACGGAATGGACAAGATTACCGATAGAGGCACGAGGTAGCTCTCGTACTGCGCACTCAGAATCAGGTACACGAAGGTGAGACAGAGGGCGAAGATTATCGTCGTAGAGCTGCTCGACTCCTGCTCGGAACGCGTCAGACCGGAGAACTCGTAGCCGAATCCGGTAGGCAGCGTGGTGCTTGCCACTTCCTCGATTGCACGTATCGCGTCACCAGAAGAGTAGCCGTCGGCTGCTGTGGCGTTGACGTCGATAGAGGTGAAGAGGTTGAAGCGGGCGATTTCCTGCGGGCCGTAGACCTTAGTCATAGTGACGAACTCGTTGATGGGAGCCATGCCGCTGGCCGTGCGCACGTAAATGTTGTTCATGCTCTTCAGGTCCTCGCGCATCGTAGGCTCGGCCTGGATCATTACACGATAGAGCTTACCGAAAGAGTTGAAGTTAGACGCATACAGACCTCCGTAGTATCCCTGCATTGCCGTAAGGACCGTGCTTGGGTCGATACCGCTCTGCTTACATTTGGCAACGTTTACGTCGATCATGTACTGCGGGTACTGCGAGTTGTAAGAAGTCATGGCCGTTCCGATCTCCGGACGCTTGTTAAGCTCGGCCAAGAAGTTCTGAGTGATCTTGAAGAAGTTGTTCACGTCGCCTCCGGTACGGTCGAGCATTGAGAACGTCAGACCGTTGGTGGCCGAGAATCCCTGCACCATAGGCGGCTGGAAGGCCAATATCTGTGCGCCCTTGATGGCGGCCGTCTGCTTGTAAATCATGGCGAGCACCATCTTAGAACCCATCGAGTGGACGTCGAAGTACTTCATGAAGCCCTCCTCCTTGTCGCGCTCCTCGAACGACTTCAGCTTGATAACGAACGTACCCTGGTTGGTACCCTGGCCCGAGATGAAGTTGTAACCGGTGATGCGCAGACGGTTTTCGATGGCGGGGTTGGTGGCAAGCATGGAGTCAACCTGGTCCATAATTTTGTTTGTCTCGCTAAGGGACGTACCGGGAGCGGTTGACACCGTACAGAACACGGTACCCGTATCCTCGTCGGGCACGAGACCCGTCTTAGTGTTCATAGCCGTGAATACAAGCGCGCCAACGCCGATGATTACGGCGATAATGGCGATAACGGGCTTCTCGACTATCTTGCGCACAGACTTCGTGTACTTGTCTTGCACCTTTCCGTAAGCACCGTTGAAGGCTGCGTGGAAGCGGTCGAGCACAGACATCTTACGTGCGGAGCCGTCCTCGTTCTTAGGCTTCAGGAGCACGGCGCAAAGCGCAGGCGAGAGCGTAAGGGCGTTGATTGCGGAGATGACGATTGAGATAGCCATCGTGATACCGAACTCCTTGTAGAACGTACCCGACGTTCCGCCGATGAAAGACACGGGGATGAACACGGCCGACATCACAAGAGTAATTGAGATGATGGCTCCGGAGATTTCGTTCATTGCGTCGATTGATGCCGTGCGCGCCGACTTGTAGCCCAAGTCGAGTTTCGCGTGGACGGCCTCGACGACCACTATCGCGTCGTCGACGACTATCGCAATGGCCAGCACCAACGCCGATAGCGTAAGCAGGTTGAGCGAGAAGCCGAACACGTAGAGGAAGAAGAACGTACCGACCAACGATACCGGCACCGCGATAAGCGGAATGAGCGTAGAGCGGAAGTCCTGAAGGAAGATGTACACAACGATGAACACAAGGACGAACGCCTCGAAGAGGGTGTGAACCAAGTCGTTCATAGAAGCGTAGAGGAACTCGGTAACGTCCTGCATGTAGTCAATCTCGACACCCGGAGGCAACAGTTCCCTTTGGTCGTCGATCACCTTCTTGATGTCGTTGACTATCTGCGTAGCGTTAGATCCTGCGGTCTGGGTCACCATCATCATGACGGCCGGCTGACCGTTGACCTTAGAGGTAACGCTGTAGTAAAGACCGCCAAGCTCAACGCGGGCTACGTCCTTAACGCGGATGGTGTTGCCATTGGCGTCGCTCGTGATGACCATGTTCTCAAACTCCGTAGGAGTCTGCAGACGGCCCTTATACCTTATTGTATATTCATACTTGTTATCGCTTTGTTCGCCGAACTTACCGGGAGCGGCCTCGATGTTCTGCTGTGCGAGCACGGCAGTAATGTCTGACGGCATGAGGCTGTAGTTCTTCATCTTGATCGGGTCGAGCCATATACGCATAGAATACGTCTTGGCACCCATCACCTCACAGTCTCCCACACCGTTGACACGCTTGATGGCGGGGATGATGTTGATGTCTGCGTAGTTCTGTAGGAACTTCTCGTCGTACCTGTCAGGGGCGCCCTTTATGGCCATAAGGAGCACCGTAGACGTCTGTCGCTTCTGCACGGTGACACCGGCCTGCGTAACTTCGGCAGGCAGCAGGGCCGAAGCCTGCGACACACGGTTTTGCACGTTGACCTGGCACATGTCGGCGTTCATACCCTGTTTGAAGAACACCGTGATACGGCCGGAACCTTCATTTGACGCGGTGGATGTCATGTAAGTCATGCCCTCCACACCGTTGATCTGCTCTTCAAGCGGCACGATGACCGAGTTGAGCACGGTCTGGGCGTTGGCTCCCATATAGTTTGCGCTCACGCTTACCGTAGGCGGCGCAACGTCGGGGTATTGCTCGATCGGCAACGACACCAAGCCTATTAAGCCCAGGATGACCGTCAAGATAGAGATGACGGTCGAGAGCACCGGGCGTTTTATAAAGTTGTCTAATCTCATCGTTATTATTTTTGTCGGTTATGAGGTTATGGGGTTATGAGGTTATACGGTTTTTAGATAAGGCTGGCATCCGCCGCAATACCGTATGACCGTAAAGCCGCACGACCGTAAGCCCCAACATATTACTTCGTAAGGTCTTCCTTAAGTTTGTTCAAGTCGTTTTGGTGAGCACCCATTTGGCTTGTCTTCTTCAGCTTCTCCTGATACTGGGCCTCGGTTATCGGCGTAATCTGCATGCCGTCCTTCAGGGTGGTGATGCCGCTGATCACGATCTTGTCGCCGGCCTTCAGTCCCGACTCTATGATGTAACTCTTGCCGTCGTTGTCGGGATTTACCGTTACGGGGCTGTACTTAACCTTGTTGTCGCCGCCGAGGATGTAGACGAAGTAGCGGTCTTGCACCTGTGCCACGGCGTCTTGCGGTATCACGATGGCGTTGGCCGCAACGTGGGGCACTACGATGTAACCCGAACCGCCGCTCTTAAGCAAGTGCTCGGGGTTGGGGAAGTCGGCGCGCATCGACACCGAGCCCGTGGCCTGGTCGATAACTCCGCTCACTGCGGCCACCTTGCCCTGGTGGTTGTAAGTGGTGCCGTCGGCCAGCTTGAGCTGCACTGCGGGATACTCGCTGATGGCGGCGTGGAGTCCGCCCTTAGTCTTGGTGAGGTCGAGCACGTCCTTCTCGGTCATTGAGAAGTACACCTGCATCGTGTTGATGTCAGACACGGTGGTGAGCGGCTCTGCGCTCGACGCGCTAACGAGGGCGCCCACGCGGTAAGGCAGGTCGCCCACTACGCCGTTGGCCGGGCTCGTAACGTAGCAGAAGTCGAGGTTCTGCTTGGCCGACACGTAGTTAGCCTTAGCCTGCGCCAGTGCGGCTACGGCGTTCTCGTAGTTATTTTTAGAAGATTGCAGCTCGTAAGTACCTATTACATTATTGGCAAAGAGTTTCTGATTGTTCTCGTAAGTCAGCTTCGACGTGTTGAGCTGCGCCTCTGCCGAGTTGACGGCTGCTTTGGCCTGGCGGGCCGCAGCCTCGTAAGTAACCTTGTTAATCTCGAAAAGCACTTGGCCCTTCTTTACCGTCTGTCCTTCCTTGACATACATTTTCGTGATGAATCCTGAAACCATAGGGCGGATCTCTACGTCCTGCACGCCGCGGATGGTGGCAGGATAAGACGTCTGCAACTCGGTGCTTTGCGTCCCGATCGTCCTTACTGCATACTCGTTGTCGCCCATGTTGGGTTGTTGTCCGCCGCATGAGGCGAACATGACAGCAATAGCTGCAAGCAATAAAAATTTGTTCTTTTTCATACCTATTTATTCAAAATATAAAGTTGTTCTTGATTTTGCATGCGAAGGGAACCTGACGGTCATGGTGAAAACTATTTCACTTACCCCGGTTTTCGGACTGCAAATGTACACATTATAATTATAATACGCCATAGGTCTAAATGATAATTATCGTGTTTTAACTTTATTTGAGTGAAACATTTACAAGCGTATGACATTTTCAAAAGCCCCACGGGCAAATATGAAAGTTTGCCCGTAACGGACAGGCCAACGCAAAAATGACGGCATCGTGCGACAGCCCAACCCACCTGTGCGGCATTAACCGCCGGGGCTGGGCCACGCTTGGAAGGCGGCAGTGCGAATCCCGAATAACGGTCTGATACACAGCATGTTACTAAAAGGCTACCTTTTACGATACAAAAGGTTACCTTTTGCGTCCTCAAAGGTTACCTTTTAGGCCATGAAAGGTAACCTTTCGGAAAACGCACGGCCATGCCGCACGAAGAAAGAGCCTGCATCTAAATAAATGTCAAACAGTAAAACGTTTTGTTATATCAGTAAATCGGATACCGCGTTTATCATTGTTTTTATGTAATTTTGCAACGTGAAACAAAACAATAAGCCATAATATATGAAACTGATAGCAAACACCGAATTTGGCGGCGAACGCCCGTTGTTCGCCTCACACGACATCCATCTCGACAACGTAACCATACGCGAAGGCGAATCGGCCATCAAGGAGTGCAGCAACATCGTTGCCACCAACTGCCGCTTTGAGGGCAACTACCCCTTTTGGCACGTCCACGGGTTTACGATAAAAGACTGCTACTTCGCCGTAGGGGGCCGCTCGGCCCTGTGGTACTCTGACCACCTGACGATGAAAGACACCGTGATAGACGCCCCGAAAATGTTTCGCGAGATGAACGACATCGACATAGAGAACGTTGAAATCAACGATGCCGACGAGATATTCTGGCGGTGCAACCGCATCAACGTGAAAAACCTGAAGCTGCACGGAGGCACTTATCCCTTCATGCTGAGCAGCGACATACGCGTTGACGGACTCGTGAGCGACAGTAAATACGTGTTCCAATACGTAAGGAACGTGGAGATTCGCAACGCCAAGATTACCACGAAAGACGCCTTCTGGGAAGTGGAGAACGTGACGATATACGACTCCGAGCTTAACGGCGAATACCTCGGGTGGCACTCGCGCAACCTGCGCCTCGTGAACTGCCGCATATCCGGCGAGCAGCCTTTATGCTACGCGCACGACTTGGTACTGGAGAATTGCACCTTCGACGCCTCGTGCGACCGCGCCTTCGAGTACTCTACGCTCAACGCCGACATACGCGGAGCCATAACGAACATCAAGAACCCGACCTCGGGCCGCATCATAGCCGACTCTATCGGCTCGGTGACCATAGACGAGAACATCAAGGCCCCGGCCGACTGTGAAATCAAAATCAGACAGAATTAATAATTAAGAGTTAAGAATTAAGAAACAAAGTTCAGCGTTAAGCTAATTAAGAAAAGTGGCATAGTTGAGATATTAAGCAACAAGACTATTTTTCTTAACTCTTAATTCTTAATTTAATAAAACTCTCAACTCTTAACTTAAATAATGCCTCCAAGCCGACTGAAGATAGCCGCAGCATACTTTATGATCTATGTAGTGTGGGGTTCCACATACTACTTTATCGGCGTGTGCCTGCGCGACATTCCACCGATCGCACTCGGAGCGTTGCGCTTCAGCGCGGCCGGGGCCGCCCTGCTGCTGATATGCCGGCTACAGGGCGAGAAGCTATTCAGGCGCAGGCTGATAATGAAGTCGGCCGTGAGCGGCATAGTGTTGCTCTTCGTAGACCAAGCCGTGATAATGTTCGCCCAGCGCTTCGTCAACAGCAGCCTCGTAGCCATAGTGGCGTCGTCTACGGCGGTGTGGATCATGCTCTTAGACGTACCCATGTGGAAGCGCACCTTCAAAAGCGCAGCCACCGTAGCCGGCATGCTGGCCGGATTCGTAGGCGTGGCCCTGCTCTACGCAGAGCAGCTCTACTCCGACGCCCACACGATAAGGCACGGCGAATACGGAATACTGCTGCTTACGGGCGGATGCATATCGTGGGCCTGCGGCACACTCTACTCTAAATACCGCTGCTCGGCCGAAGAGGAGACCGACGGACTGGCCGGCGCGGCATGGCAGATGGCGGCAGCAAGCGCGGCATTCGCCGTCTGCGCCTTAGTCTGCGGCGACTTCGGCGACGTTACCCCGACCGCCGTGTCGGCGTCCGCATGGGCATCGCTGGCCTATCTCGTGACGTTCGGTTCCATGCTGGCCTACACTGCTTATATATGGCTGCTGAAGGTAAGACCAGCCACCGAGGTGGCCACGCACGCCTACGTAAACCCCGTGGTGGCCGTAGCGATAGGCGCAGGCCTCGGCGGCGAACAAGTGACGCCCGTACAGCTGGCCGGACTGGCCGTGATACTGCTTAGCGTGATGCTCGTAAACAAGAGAAAACCAGAAACACAGACTACCGAAAAATGACTTCATCAGCCCGACACCGCAAGGACAACAACGGATACTCGCCAGTAAAACCGAAGGAACGCCACATCGTCTTAGACGCTTTGCGCGGATTCGCGCTGCTCGGAATATGCCTTGCCAACTATCCTGAGTTTTCATTATACACGTTCCAGCCCGAAAGCGTAGCCGCAGCCATGCCGTCGGCCGGGGCGGACCGCGTGGTCAAGTTCTTGCAATACGTTCTTATCGACGGTAAGTTTTACACGCTGTTTTCACTGCTTTTCGGCATGGGCTTCTCCATAATCATAAGCCATGCCGCACAACGCGGCAACGGCGGCTTCAGGCTCTTTTACCGCCGCATGGCGGTGCTTGTGCTGATAGGCTTGGCCCATCTCATGCTCGTATGGAGCGGCGACATACTCATGCTCTACGCGCTTACGGGCATGGCGCTGCCGCTGTTCAGGCGCGTAGGCAACCGCGGCCTGCTCGGTTGGGCGGCCTTCTTCCTGCTGCTGCCCGTGGCTGTAGACTCCGTTTGCCAAGCGGCGGGTGTCAGCCTATCGGCCCCGGCGGTCAGGGCGCAGTGGCATTACTGCAGCATGTACGGCATAACCGAAGAGAACTTCGGATATTGGCTGCGCGATGCCGAGAGTTACCGCGAGGTGCTACAGTTTCTCGTGCAGGGAGCATTGGTGCGCGTGCAGGAGTTTGTCGACGGCAACCGCTACTTCAAGGTGATGGGCCTGTTCATCCTCGGCTACTACATCGGTCGCCGCAATCTGTACGCTGATATCGCCGCCCACAAGGCATTGCTGCGCAAGGTGGCCGTGGCGGGACTTGCCGTAGGCCTGCCCTTATCGATAGTTTACGCTTGGAGCGCGGTAAACGGGCGGCCGTTAGGCACGGCGGTTCACTCAGTGCTCTATCTCGTAAGCGTCTACCCTATGGGCTTCGCCTATGCGTCGGCCCTATGCCTGCTCTACGCTAAAAGCACAGACGCCGCAGCATGGCGCTGGCTGGCGGCTCCGGGCAGAATGGCCCTGACCAACTATATAGGCCAATCGGTCATCGGCATGTTCGTCTTTTACGGCATCGGTATGGGGCTTGGGGCCGGCGTCGGCCTGACGCAAACCGAAGCAATAGCCCTCGGAGTATTCGTAGCGCAGACGGTGCTCAGCCTCGTTTGGCTGCGCTACTGCCAGTTCGGACCGCTGGAATGGATATGGCGCATGCTTAACTACGGAAAAATTTTTAAATTAAGAGTTAAGAAACGAAGTTCAGCGTTAAGCTAATTAAGAAAAATAGTCTTGTTGTTTCAGTGCATATTTTCTTAATTAGCTTAACGCTGAACTTCGTTTCTTAACTCTTAATTCTTAATTATCTAAGTTCTGAGATTTGGTTTTTCAATGATTCCCTTTGCTCAGGAGAAGTGCCATACTCAAAAGCGGCGATTTTGCCAGACTTGTCAACTACGATAGTAAGCGGATAGCCGTTATTGCCTATGAACGCCTTAAACTGAGTGTCGTTTACAAGGGGTATCCAATTGAATCTCACGTTGTCGAGCACCTGTCTTGCCACTTCTGGCGATTCATAAGTAGACGAGAAAAACATCACGTCGGGCATTTCATCTTTCCATGTGGAAAGCTCAGGCATTTCCTTACGGCAAGGGCCACATCCCGTAAACCACAGGTTGAGCACCATGACCTTGCCCTTTACGTCGGCGTTAGTCCATGTCTTACCTTTAATATCGACGGCAGAGAAATCAGGAAACTTATCACCTACCTTTATTAGAGGTTTGTCGGATGTCATTGTGAAACTGAAGCCTCCCGATGCGTCTTTTTGCTCATTGTACCTCCGCATTAGTTCTTCGCCTTCGCTGATTTTTTCAATCGGGACCGCATACCGCAGCGATTCTTTTGGAAGTTTAAGTGAAGAAGAATATATAGCAACGGCGGTTGTTCCGTTGGGAGTCTTAATGACAAAGACCTTCAAATCCTGCGGCGTGATGCTCTTTTTCAACGCAGCAGGCAGTTCGTTAAAGAAATAGCCGTTGATAATGATTACTTGCTTACGCTCTCCAGCCGATGCAGCTACGCAGAAAAGCATTACGATCAATAAGAGAAATTCACGAAATTTATTCATAGTACATATGTATATTAAGTTATTTGATTGCGCAAATTTAATCAAAATACGTGGAGATAGCCGACCAAACAGCCGAGATATATAGGAGCGTCGCAGCAAAGTAAGCCTCATCACCTGCCCCGTAGCATCATTTCAGCATTATCATCCTGCGTAGTATCACGTTCTTATACGCCCGGCAAAGGTCGAGGGGAAGGAAGGAGCGATCGATAAGCTCGAACCATTTGGGCAGCACGCGGCCGAACTTGCGCGCGATGTTGTCAATCACCTTCTCGTCAACTCCCGAGGCTGTGATAGACTTTATGAAGTCGGCCTTGCGCAGCTTACGCTTCTTGCCGTTAAGTGTGAGGGCCAGCTCCTCGGGGTCGTCGGGCATGACGAGCGTCGTAGAGAGCATGTCGTAGGCCGGCGTCAGGGTGTAGCCGCCGTGCGCGGGGTTGTAGAGCGAGAAGTTCTTGAGGTGCATGTCGGCGTTGCCTGTAATCCACGAGAACACCACCACCTCCCAGAAGTTTACCACGTCGAGCTGCGGTGCCGACGAATACCGCCTTATGGCCTTTGCTATCTGCTCGTAAGAGCCTTTATACTTATATTCGGTAAGTCTCTCCGTAAGCTGGCACATGTCTTCCATGGGCACCTTTGCGCCGTCGGCCGCGCGGTCAACTCGGCGCGTGATATAGCACAGCTCGCCGTCGCTGAAGCGTATCAGGCTGTGCGGCACGACGTTGATCTTGGCGGCCTCGGCCATATGCATGGTCAGGTCTTCCAGCTCCGGCAGGGCGGGATACGAATTGGTCTGCGGCTTAAGTATGAACTTGCCCCACAGCCCTACGATGGTGAAGCGGTCGGGCTCGTTGCGCCCTCCGCGGTCGATGTCGAGCGAGAGCTTGGCCTGCACTCCGGTCAGCGTGGTCTGGGCGCGCACCACCTTGCGGGCCAGGTCGCCCAGCTGGGCGCGCACGTAGGGAAGCGCCGGTGCGCTCTTTGTCCCGAAAAACTTGCGGGCGCAGGCGGGATGATAATCCTTTTGCCCCTCGCCCAACTCCTTATAGCAATATAAGCACCTCATATAAATACTTATTTTAAGTTAAGAGTTTAGAATTTGGAGTTAAGAAAAACGCCCTTGCCGCTTATCCATATATACAACAATGCTATTTTTCTTAACTCTTAATTATCGTCCGGCACCACGCTTACAGCCCCTATGCAGTCCTTGCAGCAGGCGAGCAGCAGCGACATGCGGTCACGCTGGTTTATCTTCCAGCTTTTCTCGGCTATGTCGAGCAGCCAGCCTTCGGGTATCAGGCCGTCGAAGAAGGGGAAGAGCACAGTGTCGTGGTAAGGCTCAGGCCTTAGCGGCAGCGTCAGGCTTACCGCCTCGGCGTCGGCCGACGCCAGGAAGTCGGCGGCATACTCAAACGTAAAGCCGTTTTCGTCTTCGGTCAGATGACCCGCCAGACGGTCGTAAAGATACACTTTCGCCTTTTTCATGTCTGCCTCCTTCTTATTCCCTTACCTTCACGACAGGCCCCACCTGATGGCCGAACAGGCTCAACACTTGGTTAATCTTGTCCATGCGCAGCGTCTGCTTGCCCTGCTCCAGTTCTCGCACGAAGCGCAGGCCCACGCCCGACTTGTCGGCCAAGTCTACCTGCGTAAGGCTGAATTTCTTGCGCATCTCCTTCACGAAGTCGGCTATGAGCATATCGCTTTGATAATCCATAATCTTTTAATTCATAATTTTTCAATGCAGAATCCACAATGCATAATGCATAATTGTGATGTTTCGTCTCAGTAAAAGACGCTCACTGCCCACATATGCACAGACATTACTCACTATGCATCGTGCATTATTAATCATGCATTAACTACACCCTATCGGGTACAAAGATAACAAATAAATACATTAATTACACCTTATAGGGTATAATTTTATTAAAATAATTTTATTTTATACCCTTTCGGGTATATCAAGACGTAAACGCCTGAAAAATCGGGGAAAACGGGACGTTTTGCGAAAAGCATCCTTTAGCGTTGCAAAAGATTACCTTTCGGGCGGTGAAAGGTAACCTTTTATCGCCTAAAAGGCCGTCTTTTACAAAGGCGAGCTGTGCCGCCTGTTATTCACTTGACAATCAAGAACTTACGCAACCGTCCCAAAGCTGCGCCCATGCGTGCTGGCGGCGAAGCGCGAGACACGCCCCGTAGGAATATCTAAAATCCTCATGTTTTAGGCAATAATTTGGCGTATTGTAAGAAATTTAGTAATTTTGCCGACCGATAAGAAAACATATTTATAAAATGATGACAGCTAACGAAATACGTGAATCGTTCAAACGGTTCTTCGAGTCGAAAGGCCACCAGATAGTGCCGTCGGCACCTATGGTGATAAAAGACGACCCCACGCTGATGTTCACCAACGCGGGCATGAACCAGTGGAAAGACATTATACTCGGCACGCGCGACCCCGAACCGCGCCGCCGCGCCGACTCGCAGAAGTGCCTGCGCGTGAGCGGAAAGCACAACGATCTCGAGGAGGTGGGCCACGACACTTACCACCACACCATGTTCGAGATGCTCGGCAACTGGAGTTTCGGCGACTACTTCAAGGAAGGGGCCATCGACTATGCCTGGGAATACCTCGTAGACGTGCTCGGGCTTAACCCCGACGACCTCTACGTCACCGTGTTTGAAGGCTCTAAGGACGAAAACCTCGAACGCGACGACGAGGCCGCAGGCTATTGGGCGAAACACGTACCGGCCGACCACATCATCAACGGCAGCAAGCACGACAACTTCTGGGAGATGGGCGACACGGGTCCGTGCGGTCCGTGCTCTGAGATACACCTCGACTCGCGCACGCCCGAGGAGAAGGCTAAGGTGCCCGGCCGCGAACTGGTGAACAAGGACGACCCGCAGGTAATCGAGATATGGAACCTCGTGTTCATGCAATACAACCGCAAGGCCGACGGCTCGCTCGAGAAGCTATCCATGAACGTTATCGACACGGGCATGGGCTTCGAGCGACTCGTGCGCGCCCTGCAAGGCAAGCACTCCAACTATGACACCGACATATTCCAGCCCGTAATCAAGGAGATATCGCGCCTCTCGGGCATGGAATACGGCAAGGACGAGAAGACCGACGTGGCCATGCGCGTCGTTGCCGACCACCTGCGCGCCGTGGCTTTCTCGATAGCCGACGGCCAGCTGCCCGGCAACGCTAAGGCCGGATACGTCATCCGCCGCATTCTGCGCCGCGCCGTGCGCTACGCTTACACCTTCCTCGGGCAGAAGGAAGCCTTCCTGTTCCGCCTCGTGCCCGTGCTCGTCAGCGAAATGGGCGGCGCATATCCCGAGCTGCCGGCCCAGCGCGAGCTTATCATGCGCGTGATGAAGGAAGAGGAGGACGCCTTCCTGCGCACGCTCTCCAACGGCATCAGCATGCTCGCCGACGCTATGGACGAAGTGAAACGCGAGGGCAAGACCGAGCTTGACGGCGCTAAGGCGTTCCGACTGTTCGACACTTACGGCTTCCCCCTCGACCTCACCGAGCTTATCTGCCGCGAAAACGGACTGACCGTAGACGAGAAGCAGTTTGACGAAGAGATGCAGAAACAGAAGCAGCGCGCACGCAACGCCGCCGCCGTGGAAAACAGCGACTGGACCGAGCTGCGCGAGGGCGAGCAGCGCTTCGTAGGCTACGACTATACCGAATACGAGTGCCACATACTGCGCTACCGCAAGGTTACGCAGAAGAAGAACACCTTCTACGAGCTCGTGCTCGACAACACGCCCTTCTACGGCGAAATGGGCGGACAGGTTGGCGACTGCGGCGTACTCGTAAGCGAGAACGAGACGATTGACGTAATCGACACCAAGCGCGAGAACAATCAGTCGGTACACATCGTGAAACAACTGCCCAAGCAGCCCGAGGCCGACTTCATGGCCTGCGTCGACACCGACAAGCGCGAGGCCAGTGCCGCCAACCACACGGCCACACACCTATTGGACTACGCCCTGAAGCAAGTGCTCGGCGACCACGTAGAGCAGAAAGGCTCGTTCGTATCGCCCGACACGCTGCGCTTCGACTTCTCGCATTACCAGAAAGTAACCGACGAGGAGATACGCCAAGTGGAGCAGATGGTCAACGACATGATACGCCAAGACATTCCGCTCGACGAACACCGCGACATGCCTTTGGCCGAGGCCAAAAAGATGGGAGCCATCGCCCTGTTCGGCGAGAAGTACGGCGACAAGGTGCGCGTGGTGCGCTTCGGCCCGAGCGTTGAGTTCTGCGGAGGCATCCACGCACGGTCGACCGGCCGCATCGGCATGCTCAAGATAATCTCCGAAAGCAGCGTGGCAGCCGGCATCCGCCGTATAGAGGCCAAGACAGGCAGGGAGTGCGAACAGCTGCTCTACCACCTCGAAGACATGACAAAGGCCATCAAGGCACTCTTCAACAACGCCAAAGACCTGCAAAGCGTCATCGAGAAATACATCGAGGAGCACGACTCCATGAAGAAACTCATCGAGAAATACCAAGCCGAAGCCGTAGAACGCACTAAAGACAAGCTGGTTTCGCAGGCGCGCATGGTGAACGGAGTAAACGTGATATCGGCCGTAATACCGATGAAGCAAGAGGCTGCCAAAGACCTTGTGTTCAAGATCCGCGCCGCCGTGCCCACCCACCTGCTCTGCGTCATCGGCAGTACGTTTGAAGACAGGCCCACGCTCAGCGTGATGATAAGCGACGACCTCGTGGCCGACCACGGCCTCAACGCAGGCCAGATAGTACGCGAGGCGGCCAAGCTGATACAGGGCGGAGGCGGCGGACAGCCCCACTTCGCCACCGCCGGAGGCAAGAACGCCGACGGACTCTCTGCCGCCGTAGACAAGGTAATCGAACTCGCGAAACTATAAAAAGTTAAGAATTAAGAGTTAAGAATTAAGAAAATATGCATTGACGTTAAATCCTCAGAGTCATATTTTCTTAATTCTTAACTCTTAATTCTTAATTCCCTTCGGAATGTTTTCCGACCGAACAATCACGAAAACTAACCAGATAAGCACGCTTGCGCGCATTCTACTCCATTACGCCGATAAAGCCGTTTGTATTTATCGGCAAATACGCATATCTTTGCAAACACATACGCAAAGACACATCATGCAAAATGAAAAAGCGGAAGGCGGCAAAACCATATAAGGCTAACGTTAACATCGGCTCCTTAATCAAGGCGAAAGTGAGAGAGAAGCAGATTACCGTGGTATGGCTCGCCGCACAATTAGGATGCAGCCGCACAAACATCTACAAGATATTCGGCAAAAGTTCAATCGACACCGACGAGCTTTATAAGATCTCCGAAATACTAGGCTTTGATTTCTTTAAGTATTACAGCAGTAAACTAAACGACAAGAGATGAGGAACAAGAAGGATTCTTAAACTTCTACATAGCAACCAACACACAACGGGAATGCTTCTGCGTGGTAACAGGCGGAGGCATTCCTTATTATATATGCACTCCTGCCGAACCGGGAACGAAAGGCTCCATCTGCCCGACAAGCCTGCCGAACACGTCTGCCGGGACAACTCTGCCCTTAGGACTGCGCACCGCCGGGAAGTCGACGAAATAGCCGTCGCCTGACAAATACCATGCACTCGCGGCCACGTCGGCAGAGCGTCTGACCATCGAGTCTATCTTACCGACGTACCGAGGGTTGACTACGGACAGCAGGCACCTGCCGTCCGACATCCTGACTGCAAGCACAACCCTGCGCCGCTTGCCGGCTGCGCCGGTGCCGAGGGCCGCCTCCTTTATCTTAGCCGACACGCTTATGCCCCACCCGTCGGCGTTGATGGCATCCATCTTCCTACGGAACAGCACTCCGTGGGGCGAGGTGTCTCTCAGTCCTTCCGCCACTATGTAAAGATGTATCATCTCGTGCAGGAGCACGCTCTTTAGCTGCCGCTCGTCAAGGTCGTAATAATTGCTGACGCGTATGACGTAACCATACGGCCTCCTCGACAGCAATACACGCCTATAACGCCAAGACAACGAGCCGAGACGCGTGCGCGAACGTCCCACGGCAAAGGCCGGTTCGGGCAGCGCGCCGCCAAAATACATCACGTTGAAACCGGCAAACCAGTCTCTCAGCCGACTTACTTCTACAAGCACATGAATCGGATTTATGAGTTAAGAGCTAAGAATTAAGAGTTAAGAAAATATGCATTGTCGTTTAATTCTCAAAGCCACATTTTCTTAATTCCTAACTCTTAACTCTTAATTCTACAAGTTTTCGTTCTTATCAGAGATAGCTTTCATGATCTGGGCCTCTATCTCCTCGCACAGCTCGGGGTTGTCCTTGAGCAGCGTCTTGGTCGCGTCGCGGCCCTGGGCGAGCTTGCTTCCCTGGTAAGAGAACCACGATCCGCTCTTCTGGATGACGCCGTACTCAACGCCGAGATCGACGAGTTCGCCCACCTTAGATATGCCTTCGCCGAACATTATCTCAAACTCGGCCTTGCGGAAGGGCGGCGCCACCTTGTTCTTAACCACCTTAACGCGCACCTGGTTGCCTATCACCTGGTCGCCGTCCTTGATGCTCGTCACGCGGCGGATGTCGAGACGCACGCTGGCATAGAACTTCAGGGCGTTGCCGCCGGTGGTGGTCTCGGGATTGCCGAACATCACTCCGATCTTCTCGCGCAGCTGGTTGATGAATATGCAGGTGGTGTTGGTCTTGCTGATGGTCGACGTCAGCTTGCGCAAGGCTTGGCTCATGAGGCGCGCCTGCAGGCCCACCTTGTTGTCGCCCATGTCGCCTTCGATCTCGGCCTTCGGCGTAAGGGCGGCCACTGAGTCTACCACGAGGATGTCGATAGCCGACGAACGGATCAGCTGGTCGGCTATCTCGAGGGCCTGCTCGCCGTTGTCAGGCTGCGAAATCAGCAGGTTTTCAACATCTACGCCCAACTTGGCGGCGTAGAAGCGGTCGAAGGCGTGCTCCGCGTCGATGAAGGCGGCAATGCCGCCGGCCTTCTGCGCCTCGGCTATGGCGTGTATGGCGAGCGTAGTCTTACCGCTGCTCTCCGGGCCGTAGATCTCTATTATCCTGCCGCGCGGATATCCGCCCACGCCCAAAGCGGCGTTAAGGCCGATGCTGCCGGTAGGTATCACCTCGACTGCCTCGATGTTTTCGTCGCCGAGTTTCATTATAGAACCCTTGCCGAAGTCTTTCTCTATCTTTGCCATTGCGGCCTGGAGGGCTTTCAGCTTGCCCTCCTGCACGTTGGCTTCGACCGCGTTGTCTTTGTCTTTTGCCATTGTTTCTTGATTTACTCCTTACTCCTTTACTACATTAATAAATTACAGTTCCAGGTCGCCGTCAAACACTTCGTGCCAGGGCAGTCCCTGCTTGTTGAGCTGCTCCATGAAGGGATCCGGGTCAAACTCCTCTACGTTCCACACGCCGGGCTTGCGCCATAGGCCCTTGAAGAACATCATGGCGCCTATCATGGCGGGCACGCCCGTAGTGTAGCTTACGCCCTGCATGCCGGTCTCCTTGTACGCCTCTTGGTGCGAGCAGTTGTTATAGACGTAATAGGTGCGCTCCTTGCCGTCCTTGATTCCGCGTATGCGGCAGCCTATGCTGGTCTCGCCGTCGTAGTTTTCACCGAGGTCCTGCGGGTTGGGCAGCACGGCCTTGAGGAACTGCAGCGGAACGATTTTCACCTTAGCGGTCTTGCCCGAGCCGTCGGCCAGCGGCGCTTCGTACTCTATTTCGTCGATGCGCGACATGCCGATGTTCTGTATAACGTCGAGATAAGTAAGGTATTGCTGGCCGAAAGTCATCCAAAAGCGAGCCTGCCTTATCGTGGGATAATTCTTCACGAGGCTCTCAAGCTCCTCGTGGTGCATCAGGTAACTCTCGCGCGGACCTATGTTGGGATAAGTCAGGGACTTGTGTATCTCGAGCGGTTCGGTCTCTATCCACTGCCCGTCCTTATAGTAAAGGCCCTTCTGAGTGATTTCGCGGATGTTGATTTCGGGGTTGAAGTTGGTGGCGAAAGCCTTGTGGTGGTTGCCGGCGTTGCAGTCAACGATGTCGAGAGTGTGTATCTCGTCGAAGTGGTGCTTGGCCGCGTATGCCGTGTATATGCCGCTCACGCCGGGGTCGAAGCCGCATCCAAGTATGGCCGTAAGCCCTGCCTGCTCGAAGCGATCCTTGTAAGCCCACTGCCACGAGTACTCGAAGTGGGCCTCGTCTTTAGGCTCATAGTTGGCCGTGTCAAGATAGTTGCATCCGCAGGCCAGGCAGGCGTCCATTATAGTAAGGTCCTGGTAAGGCAGGGCGAGGTTGACCACAAGCTCGGGCTTGTAGTCGTTGAAGAGGGCCTTGAGCTGCTCTACGTCGTCGGCATCCACCTGCGCCGTGCGTATAGGCATGTCGATGCCGGCCTTGTGTATGGCCTCTACTATCTGGTCGCACTTCTCCTTGCGACGGCTTGCGATCATAAATTCGGTGAACACGTCAGCGTTCTTCGCTATCTTGAACGCTGCCACGGTAGCGACGCCGCCGGCGCCGATCATCAATACTTTTCCCATTTTCAGTGTATTTTGTTTTTGATTAATTGTTATTATTAGACTAATACGGCTTATTAGGCCTACACGCCGCGCTTGGCAGGCGGCCTACCCTTTACCCTCAAGCTCCTCCGCCCTGATGCCTAAGGCGCTCATGAGCGAATAGCCGAGTATCTCCTGGCGGAAGTTGCCGCCGGGCATGGGCTGCATGGCAAACACGGTGACGCGCTTGTCGTCGTCTACGAAGCGCAGGGCATGCCGCACGGAGTCATACGTCCGCTCAGCGTCGGGCACCACCATGAGCCGCTTCACCTCCTTGCGGCGGCACACGGCTTCAAGCACTTCGATGAAGAAGTCTTCCTTGCCTACGAGGTTTTCTACGGGATACGAGCTGATAACAAACTCGCCCAGATTGTCCTTGAAGGCTTTGCCGTTAAGCTCCGTGTCGTAACAGGCGGGGGCGAAGTTGTCCATCTTACTGTTCTTCTTATCATGGATTAACACCACTTGGGTCTCTCCCCCACCCTCGCGCACTCCGCCGTCGAGCGCCACGCAGTCAATCCACCGCGCCATGTCAGCCGGCGGGATGCGGCGGCCTATCATGCGCTCGAAGTTCACAATAAGGTCGAACGCCACTCGGTCTACATAGTCGGCGTCGGCAACCAAGACATTTTCGCTCCATGTCCCGGTATTCACAATATCGTTGTTCATGTATGCAAACTTACTAAAAAATAATGAAACCATGCACGGGGCGGACGAAAAAAACAAACTTTTTCAGCCTCCAGCCGTCAACCAGCCTTGCCGCACCTGCGGCTATGACGTGCGCCCGCAGCGTCTTCACGGCGGCTGCCGGGCCTGCGCAAGCGCCTGAAGACGCTTACAGCGCACACGGCCGTCACCACGCCCCAGAACACAGACTGATACACGCTGCCGCACACCACGTTGGCCGCAAGTCCAGTGGCGGATATCAGCGCGACATAAAACGCATTGCACGCAAACAGGCGCGGCACCAGCGCGCACCACCAATCGGCAAACTTTCCGGCCGCAGCCTCTACGTGCCGCATGAAAAACAACGCCCCTATCAGCACTATGACGACTATGAACACCGTGGCAAGCTCGTCTGAGAGCAACGGCGTTACGGCCCAATCCAAAAGCAGGATGTCGATAAAAACATCGGTCAGCAGACCGTCAGTATCACGCGAACTCATGGCATATAAATTATATTGTGTCAGCAAAGATACTAAAAGGTGAGCGCAAAGACAAACGAAAGACGAAGTTTTTCGGTTTGTCTTTGCCGAACCGCACGGATCTTCGCGTCAGCAAAGATACTAAAAGGTGAGCGCAAAGGCAAACGAAAGACGAAGTTTTTCGGTTTCGGTTCGCCGCAGACCCGACCAAAGGCTACCTTTAGCGACACCAAAGGCAGCCTTTGGCATCGTAAAAGGTTACCTTTGGCGTCGCTAAAGACCACCTTTTGCATTGCAAGAGAATGCCCGTGATTTTACTACAAATCATAAGTAAAATAATAATTAATATATAATTTCATTACAATTTAAGCCTGAAAAGTTACTATTTTTACGCCCGAAAAACAACACCAACATGTCCTTTTTGTGTAAAAATATGTGCCTTATTACTATTTTAGCCTATTTTTATTATGATTTTAACCCGTATTTTCACGCAAAATATTACTTTTGCCTATGCACCGTCAAGGCGCAGAAGCATAACATTTCAACATTAATCTAAAACCAAAGTATTATGAAGAAATCTACAATCGGAGAAAACGCAGGAGTGGTATGGCGCACCCTTTACGGCAAAAAGCTGTCGTGGGACGAGCTTGCCGCCGCAACGGGGCTTTCCGCCACAGACCTCGCTACGGCCGTAGGCTGGCTGGCGAGGGAAGATAAGATCTCGTTCCTGACCGAGAACGGCACGGAACATCTCGAGATTTACCACGAAAACTATTATTAAACACCCATTCATTAAGAAATTAAAGAAGTTGGAGAAGTTAAAGAAGTTAGAACTAATAGCCCGCGTCCTTCCAACAAGGCATTCGGCTTTAACTTCTAACGGAGCGCAAGCGTAGTGGTTAATTCTTTAACTTCTTTAAATTCTTAATGAACGTGAGCTTCGCGAACAATCATAAATAAAAATAAAAAGCTCATTTTATTCGCTTTTATTTTGTATTTCACCCGACTTGCATTATCTTTGCACAGGAAACAAGATTTGTAACCATTAATGGACGAAATTTTTATAATACTGCTATTAATCATGTTCAACGGCATATTTGCCATGTCAGAGATAGCAGTCATTCAAGCAAGAAAAACTACTTTATCTAACGACGAGAAAAAAGGAAGCAAGGGAGCGAAGGTGGCCTTACGCCTCGCCAACGACCCCGACCGCTTTCTCTCAACAGTGCAAATCGGCATCACGCTCATAGGTATCCTGACCGGTATCTACTCGGGAGCGTCGCTATCGGGCAAGTTTTCTGACGTGTTCGAAAGTCTCGGTATGCCTGAGCGGTGGGCCTATCCGCTGGCGCAGACGCTCATCGTGGTCATCGTGACTTACCTCACCATCATCTTCGGCGAGCTCGTGCCCAAGCGTATAGGCATGAGCGTGGCCGAGCGCGTGTCTAAAGTAATAGCGCGCCCGATGTACGTGCTGTCGGTGATAGCAGGCCCGTTCGTATGGATACTCTCAAAAAGCACGGAGGCCATGGTCAACCTCTTAGGCGTGAAAAACGCCGAGACGAAAGTCACAGAGGAAGACATCAAGTCGATAGTGCAGGAAGGTAAGGAAGACGGCGAGGTGCAAGAGGTGGAGCAAGACATCGTAGAGCGCGTGTTCATGCTCGGCGACCTGACCGTAGACTCGATAATGACGCACCGCTCAGACGTGGTGACACTCGACGTAAACATGACCAACGACGAGCTGAAGGCCGTGCTCAACGACAACCTATACGAGGCCTACCCACTGATAGACCGAGGCATAGACAACATTCTCGGAGTAGTGTTGCTCAAGGACCTGCTCTTCCGTCTCGACGACAATACGCTCAACCTGAAGAGCATCATGTATCCGGCCGTCTACTTCTACGAGAACATGAGCGTCTACAAGGCGCTGGAGCAAATGAAGGAAAAACGCCTGACGCAGGCCTTCATCTGCGACGAGTTCGGCAGCTTCCAGGGCATCATCACCCTGCGCGACATCCTCGAAGGCTTGGTGGGAACAATCAACGAAGTGAACAACGACCCCGAGATAGTAAAGCGCGAAGGCTCTGAAAGCTGGCTCGTAGACGGCCAATGCTCGTTCTACGACTTCCTCTCCTACTTTGACAAGGAAGACCTTTACGACAGCGAACAGCAAGACTACAACACCCTTGCGGGCCTCATCATCGAACAGATGAAGCACATACCGCAGGCCGGCGAACGCACGGAATGGAACTGCTTCAACTTCGAGATAATGGACATGGACGGCGCACGCATAGACAAAGTGCTCGTCACGCTGAAAGAAGAACAGGCGGACAAGTGACAAGGATACGAGAGGCGGACAGACAAGTAAGTTAGCCGTAATTATTATCTCATAGGCAATCTCCTTGTCTGCGCGGCACTCGTTTGCTTATTTGCTTGCCACTTTTCCACAAAAAAGACTATAATTTTTGTCATAGATAGAGTACAATATGAGTTTCGGCACGTTTGTTCATTAGTAATTCTGAAAAACAGCCCCAAAATGGAAATACAAGCAGCACAGGATTTTCAGGCCCTGTCGATAGCAAGACTGATCATGCTGGCAATGAACTACGACTGTTGCCGCTACTTCGCAGGTCCTGACCACACGCTCGACGACTTCGAGCGCGTGATGACATCGTTGGTATTGTCAAAAGATTCGCAATACAGTTACCTCAACACCACAGTTGCCATAGACGACGACGGCAAGCTCTGCGGCATATGCGTGTCGTATGACGGCGCACGGCTCCACGAGTTGCGCAAGGCCTTCGTAGACGCGGCGAAGAGCAACTTCGGCATGGACTTCGGCAACATGGACGACGAGACGGGCCCCGGCGAGCTTTACATCGACAGCATAGCCGTGCCCGAAGACTGCCGCGGCCGCGGCATAGCCACCCTCCTGCTCAAAGCCGCCATCGACAAGGCGCGCCGCATGGGGCTGCCCGCCGTGGGTCTGCTCGTAGACAAGGGCAACCCCAAGGCCGAGAAACTCTACACACGGGTAGGCTTCAAATACGTCGGCGACAACACATGGGGCGGTCACCAGATGAAGCACCTGCAATATTCACTATAACGTTTCATCCGCTTGCGAGGTTATTAAGTTATGCAAGACAGCAAATATTTGGTTGCCACCGACCGCGACGCACAATGGGGGCTCGTGGTTAACACGGTAGGATACGACGAAGTAGGGCCTGACGAGACATACCCCACAATAGGCCACCGCGACGGATATTATTTCGACACCGAACGCGGACGAGTGCTCGACGAATACCAGATGCTCTACCTCGTGGAAGGCGAAGGCACGTTCTCGTCGAGACACGTGAAGGACGAACACATCAAGGCAGGCGACATATTCCTGCTCTTCCCCGGCGAATGGCACACGTACAGGCCGCTGCCGGGCAAGGTGTGGAAGAGCTACTGGATCGGCTACAAGGGCCGAAACATGGACGACCGCATGCGCTTCAACTTCTTGTCGCTCGAAAAGCCGGTCTACCACGTCGGCTTCAGCAACGACATTGTGCACCTGTACAAGTCGGCCATAACTACGGCAAAGGAAGAAGCCGTGCACTCGCAACAGATACTCGCGGGGATAGTAAACAATCTGCTGGGCCTGATGTATTCGCTCGAAAGGAAAATGGAGCTTAGCCGAAAGAGCGGCTATATGGATATGATAAACAAGGCCCGACTGCGCATACGCGAAGGCGTGGAGGAAAAGATCACCGTGCAGGAGATAGCGGCCGAACTGGGGTCGAGCTACTCAAACTTCCGAAAACTGTTCAAGGAGTACACCGGCCTGTCGCCCGCCTTCTACCAGCAAGACCTAAAACTGCAGCGGGCCAAAGAGCTGCTCTCTACCACCGACCTTAGCATAAAGGAAATAGCATACCGCCTCAACTTTGACTCTCCTGACTATTTCTCAAGTAAATTCAAGGCAAAAATCGGCTGCAAGCCGAGCGAATACAGGGCGAAGATGAGATGAAACAATAATTAAGAGTTAAGAGTTAAGAGTTAAAGAATTAAGAGTTAACGTGAGTTCGGCATAAGAAAAGCATAAAAAAGTTGTGGGAATGGAATATTTTTAGTACCTTTATAGTTGAC
>CALUFN010000029.1 GCA_944319945.1 uncultured Prevotella sp. | reverse complement strand
ATTTCAAGGGCACAAAAGTACAAAATAATCTGCAGAAAAAAGTTTTTATGTCTGAAAAACATAACAAAACTCTTGTAAAGCAACATTACTTTCGACAAAATTATGACGAAAGCGACGTAAATTACGGCTTTTTGTATTGAAAGGTCGAAATAAGACTGCAACAGCACGAGAGGGAAAAGCGCCGCACCTTCGACCGACGCGGCGAAGAGCAGCGACTTGAGCCAGCGTAAGCTCTTCTTCCTGCCGAAGAATACGCTGTTGACAAACCAGTAGACCAGCATCTTCACTATGAAATAAGCGGCGAAGATGCCGAAGAATATGCCCAAAAGCTGGTATTGGGACGACAGCACGAACGTGTCGGCCACGCATTCAAGCGTGTAAAGGAACGATATCACCGACAGCAACAGGCAGGTAAGCAGCACGAAGAACGCCTGATACCTCACCTCGGCCGACGTCTCGGTCATCTCGGTGGTGTTACTGTTGGGCTCGCGGAAGAAGTATTTAGCCTCGTGAACGAAGAAGCGGCGCGAATTGGCAAACGCTATCAGGGCTATGATGAAGCAGCCTATGAGCAGGGCCGTCAGCGTGTTGTCGCCGCGTATGGTGTAGGGCACGGGGTCGCCGGCTACGCCGTAGCGCCCGCCGCCCGTCTCGGTGTAGAACAGCGAGTCCTTAGAGAAGAACGTCTCACGATAGTATTGCGGCAGTTTGACGTCCCTCGGACTCACCCAGTCTTCCTGCCCCGGCAGACTGAGCGTGTCGGGGCGGTTGCTCAGGTGCTTGTTCTCCACGTGGAACGCAGCCTGTATAGCCGAGTCCTGCTGCGCCGGCGTGGCGTCGGGCGGCAGCTTCTTCAGCACCTCGTAAGGGTGCAGCACGGGCTCGGCCGCAGGCGCGGTCTTCACGGTGTCAGCGGCCCGTGCCGCCGATACTGTCCCGGCTTCCGCCGCTATGGAGTCAGGCTGGAGGGTTGTCATCAGTTGGTCTAACGGGGCGTATGCCGGCTTACAAGTACAATCGGGCCGATAAGCCCTGATAAGCCGCATGAGCCTTATAAGCCGGCAATGCTCCCTTATATGTTTTTTAGATGTTAAATTCCTTTCTTATCATGTCCACCATATCGAGCTTCTCCCACGTGAACAGCTCCACGTCGATGGTCTTCTCCTCGTGGTAGCGGCTGGTGAACGTTTTCTTCACCACCTCGTTCTTGCGGCCCATGTGGCCGTAGGCGGCCGTCTCCACGTACATGGGCTGGCGCAGCTTCAGCTCGCGCTCTATTGCCTTCGGCCTGAGGTCGAACATGCGGGTTATCCTCTCGGCTATCTCGCCGTCGGTCAACGCCGTGCGGTTCTTGCCGTAGGTGTTCACGTAGACGCTTACAGGCTCGGCCTTGCCGATGGCGTAGCTCACCTGCACGAGCATCTCGTCGGCCACGCCCGCAGCCACCATGTTCTTGGCTATGTAGCGCGCCATGTAAGCAGCCGAGCGGTCCACCTTGCTCGAGTCCTTGCCAGAGAAGGCGCCTCCGCCGTGGGCGCCGCGGCCTCCGTAGGTGTCAACTATGATCTTGCGGCCCGTCAGACCGGTGTCGCCGTTGGGGCCTCCGATTACGAACTTGCCCGTAGGGTTCACCAAATAGGTGATGTCGTCGTTAAACAGCGCGAGCACCTTCTCAGAGTGTATCTGCGCCTTCACGCGCGGCATCAGTATGTGTTTCACGTCGTCCTTTATGCGTTCGAGCATGCGTGCGTCGTCCGCGTCGAACTCGTCGTGCTGCGTCGACACCACAATCGTCGTTATGCGCTGCGGCGTGCCGTCGTCGGCATACTCCACGGTCACCTGGCTCTTCGAGTCCGGCCTGAGATAGGTCATCACCTTTCCCTCCTTACGTATGTCGGCAAGCGTCTTCATGATGATCTGGGCCAAGTCGAGCGTCACGGGCATATAGTTCTCCGTCTCGTTGCATGCGTAGCCGAACATCATGCCCTGGTCGCCTGCGCCCTGGTCGTCCTCGGTGCCGTTATCCACGCCTCGGTTGATGTCGTCGCTCTGCTCGTGGATGGCGTTGAGAATGCCGCACGAGTCGCCGTCAAACTGATATTCCGACTTCGTGTAGCCAATGCGTTTTATCGTTTTGCGCGCAATGGTCTGCAGGTCTATGTACTCCGAGCTGCGCACCTCGCCCGCTATCACCACCTGACCCGTAGTGACGAGCGTCTCCACGGCCACGCGCGCGTCGGCGTCATAAGCCAGGAACTGATCGAGAATGGCGTCAGATATTTGGTCGGAAACCTTGTCAGGGTGCCCTTCCGATACTGATTCTGATGAAAACAAATATGACATTTTACCTTGTTTTATTATAAATAGTCCGCAAAGTTACGCCATTTCGCAATAACGGCAAAATAAAACAGGGCTTTTAACGGTTTTCATATTTAAGTTGAACGAAAGTGGACACTTTATGGAATGCATATTCTCCATTCCGTCAAGCTCATTTCAGTCTTATTTTATCACGTTCTACATTCTTATGGTAAGGTTGGAACTTCCACGATTCCCATTGCCGTTTTGTACAAACCGATGGGTTGATTTCCTCGTCGATATTCCACCCGAGTTCACGGAATGCATAAGCCACGCCGTAGTCTTCGGCCTCGAGCTTGGGCTTGTCGAGAAGTATGAGCAAACCCCAGTCGGAGCCGTCGTGAGCGTCGCCGCGCGCTTGCGAACCATAAAAGCAGCAGCTCGCGCCCTGCGGCATGACGGTGCGCGCCACTTCCTTTATCCTCTCTATGACACGCTTTCGGTCCATATTGCTAACGCAAATATAGTGATTTTTCACGTAAACTGCATGGTTTTAGCACGAAAAAACGCGCATGGCCGATACTTAGCCACATTCATTTAGCCACACGGCAGGCACAAAAGCAGCCCGAGCAGCACAACACTCTGACATTCAGCACATTACAAAAGGCGGCCTTTCACACTGCGAAAGGCCGCCTTTTGAAGGCTGAAAGGTTACCTTTCGGCTGGCGAAAGGTAACCTTTCAAATGCGACGTAGCCCAAAAACATTCCGAGTCCGCATGAAGTTTCAGGCGATACTGTATTGCAAGCCTTCGTCAGCCCCGGATGCTCAAGAATGCGGACAGGTCTATACCGCTCATCCTTTCCCTTAAATAGCCCAACGAGCTTTCGTTGCTCATGCTTAGAATCGGATTCTTATAAAAAGGATACGCCGCCTTTATTGTCTCGGCCAGCTTATGCACCCAGTACGTGCCACTCATCTGTATGATATGCCCGTCTATGTTTTTGGCCATTGACTCTATACGGCTGCCCTTGCCGATTTTATCCACCAGGATTATTGTCACCGTCTTGCTTACGCTCCCGTTACGTTCCATCTCGCGCTCGAAGCGGCTTACCTTGTCAAGACTTATCTCCGTATTACCCGACCCTATGAAACCGATATCGAAACGTATGCCGCACCCCGGCTTAAGCAAAGCCGTCGCGTCGCTCTCCCGTTTGTCAAGCCTTTCAGACAACCAAAACACGTTCTTATTCTTACTTTCCTCACGATTGATATGCTCAAAACCCAATATCGTAAGCACCGAACCAAGCACGAACTTCTCAAACAGCTTCCCGTACATAGACTTTTCCGAGCCTCTTATCGTCAAGGTCTGCGCTCCCAACGCCAACATGCACCTCAATAAGTCGGGCCATTTCAAAAGGCATTCCATGCCGTCATACTCCGCCTTGAAGTCGATGTCGCCGTATATGCCGATTATGTCTTTGGATATTTCCGAAAGATTCCGGTCTAAATCAGTGAAATACTTCTCGAAGTATTCTTTTTGCCTGACCACGTTTTGTATGCTTTTCCCGGTCAGCCCCATAAACCAATAGAGGTATGTCTTCTGATGGTTTGACAGGCCTTTCATGTCAATCTCCCTTGATATGACGGATGTAAGCGACGAAGCCAAGTCGTCATAGCTGCCGAGCGCCTTCAGGTACGTCACGATAAGCGATGCGTTCATCAGCAGTATCCTGCGTTGTGTCAGGCTCTCGGTCAGGTTGCGGATATTGTCACCGCACAGGATTGAGAGCACGACGTTGGATATAATGTTCTCACCGAGCCTGCCGATAAGCTCGTTACCGCTGTATTTCACCAAGTTGAGACTGTCTTCCGGTATGAAGTCTACGAATTTAGTCATGATCGAACAGGTTTCGGGTTTCGTCTTTGGCTATAGGAATATTCACCCAGTTAATGTCTAACCCGATGTTGCCTATCGCCGCGTTAATAAAATATTTCTTTATCAGCTTCACGTATTTTGGCTCCATCTCGAACAAGACAAACCGCCTACCTAACATCGCCGCAGCCTTAGCCGTGGTGCCTGTGCCCCCGAACGGGTCTAACACTACGTCGTTTTTGAATGAATAATACGAAATCACTTTCTCTGCCAACTCTGCCGGAAATACGGCCGGATGCTCCTTGCAGTGCGCCGGCGGAATCTTCCATACGTTAGTCACTTCGTATCCGTCGGCTATTTTCGATGCCTTGACCGCCTCTTGGTCGGGATGCTTCCTTATAAGCCAATCAATCAATTTGTCGGTCTTCTTCCTATACACCAGCACATATTCAGTCACCGGCACGGGCTTATATTGCAAGGGATTCCTGTCGGCGGCAAACCTGCGTCCCCTGCCCGTGGCCCATCCGGCGCCCTCGGGCTTCATCCAAATTATGTCGTCTATAAACTCAAAACCTTCCTCAATGAACAACCTATGGAAGTCGAACGGCACGGCTATCCTTCTCGACGCCTCGCTCCTGCTTGCCCTCCTGATAAGCACGGGTGAGACGTTGATTACGAAGAAGCGCCCCTCGTTAAGCACCCTCGCACACTCATGTATTATCTTTTTCATCTTCAAAAGGTACTCTTCGTAAGAAAGATATTCCGTATATTCAGGCTTGGCATTGTAATAAGGGGGCGAGGTGAAAACCAAATCGACGCTCTCCGACGGTAATTCCCTCAGTAATTCTTCCGAATCGCCCATGCCTATGGTGTTGCGTAAGAAGGATACCTTCGGGACGCTTGCCTGCTGTTTCTTTTTCTTCAGGGCAGTGTCTTTCCTCCCTAAGATCCTGTTTTCCAGCAAGTCTTTCGACGTAGTCTTAGACAAGTCAATAAAAGTGGTTATCGCGTCGATCACTATCTCTCCTATGGTGGCACCGTCTTTAGTCTTCAGCGGCACCCTCCAGATGTTAAACCTGTCATCTATCTCAGGCAGGCCGAAGGTCACGACGTTTTCAAGTTCCAAAGACTTTACGTAATCAAGACTGATGTTTTTGGCCTCTTTTGTCGTTGTTATTCGGTAACTGTCTTTAACTATTTTCTTATTTATCCTGCTCATAAGGGTCTTTTTCTTGACGCAAATATACTGATTTTTAACAGAAAAAGCCCAACGCTTACCTAATTTTTAAAAATAAATCAGAGACAGGCAACACCCTGTTAAGCCCTGCAATACTATGCGCCCAGCACAGGCCTACGCACCACGCTCATTCCCAACAAGTTACAAAAGGCGGCCTTTCGCACTGCGAAAGGCCGCCTTTTGAAGGCTGAAAGGTTACCTTTCGGCTGGCGAAAGGTAACCTTTTATATGTGGCGCGGCCCGAAGCCTCGCGTCACTTCACTACGAACTTAGCCGTCACGTTGCCGCCGTCGGCCTCAACCTTTGCGAAGTAGATGCCGGGTGCGAGCCGCCCTAAGCTGCAGCTGAAGCTGCCGCCCGTAGCGGCCGACGTCATCACCGAAGCGCCCGAAGCCGAGTAGACCGACACGCTCCTGAGACCGCCGTCGGTGGCGGTCACGTTGAGCGTGGAGCCGTCGCAGGCTACCTTCACCTTGCTTTCAGCCCCGTCGGTCACGGTCTCTATGCCCGTGGTCTCGCCGTCGAGCACGGCGCGTATCGCCGGGGTGCCCAGTCCGGCTATGCTTGCGTCGTAAGCCACGAGCACGCCGTCACCGTTGAAGTTGCCTATCTCGTAAAGCTGTCCGGGCGGTATGCGGTCGGCTGCAAGCCCGAAGCCCTCGTATTCGGCCGATATCATATAGTAGCCGGGCTCCAGCGTCAGCGGTTCGTCGAGCGGATACTCGTACTGGCCGATCTCGGCAGGCTGCGTGCCTGAGGCCGTGGCTATCTGTTCGCCGAGCGGCAGGTTGCCGTTAGCGTCGGGCTGGCCCGTCGGGTCCCACTTGTAGACGTACATGTTGAAGTCTTGTCCCGTAACGATGCCCCATCCGAGCGATATCGCCTTGAGCTTGGTCTCTTCGTATATGCGGAACACGATACCGAGGTTGGCCTTGCCCGCCTCGGCGCCTATGCCGTTGTCCGTGTAGAAGTCGTCGGTCATGTAGTCGTACGCATAAGTGTCGCCGGTCACTTCCAGCGGCAGCGGCATCACGTTGTTCGACGGGTCTCCGTCATCGTGTCCGTCGATGGCTACCACAGTCTCAGTAGTGCCTGAGCCCGTGGGCAGTTCGGTTTCGGCAATGTTCACGGTCAGGTCTACGTAGATCGTGTCGCCGGGAGCCAGGTCGGTAAACTTCTCCTGAGCCACGGTCTCGCCGAGCAAGTTGAACGAAGCCGTGCCCGATACCGTCTCGTAGCCCATGTTCCTCACCTGTACGCTTAACGGCATGGAGCCGAGCTGCGACGTGGGAATCATCGAAGGCATGCCCGTCAGCTCGGTTGTGGCCACGTCGTAGGGGAACACCTCGCATATCGTCACTGCGGCGAGCAGCAGCGAGCCGTTGGTGACGTCTTGCACGAAGCCGAAGCCGTAGATGCCGTCCTCGGGCACGGTGAAGTCAGCCGTCATGTCTACGTATCCCGGCGTGAGCACGTCCTTGCAGTCGGCAAGCGTCGTCCACTCGGTCATCGGGTCCTTACCGTCTGGGCCGTAGATTATGCGGTAGCTCTCGGAATAAGAGTAGGTGCCGTAGTCCACGCCTGCGCAAATGTTGTAGATTATCCTGTATTTCTTGCCTGCCTCGAGCTTCACGCCGCGCGACGTGAGCGGAGACGTTCCCATGCAATACATCGCGTAGTAATAATCGTAATAGGCACAAGAATCTCCGGCGGTCCAGTTGGCGCGCTGGTCTTCGTAGTAGAAGTCAGTCACGAACGGCAATTCGGCCGGTGCGAAGTGTGTGGTCTGTGCGTAGCCCGAGTTGTTGTCGAGGTTCTCCTCCGGCTTTTGGCCGTCTGCGGGCACCACGTCCTTGATGGTCACGAGCACGTCGTAAGTGCCGTCTTCAGAGAAGTCGGCCTTTTGGGCGAACTCAACATATACCGTACCTTCCACCGGTATCTCGGTGTCGAAGGTCTCGGTCATGGCCGTCTCGCCGTTGATTTGGCACTCGAGGGTGAACGCCTTCACGCCGCCCGAGCCTATGTTGCTGATCGTAACGCCTACGGTCTCCTCGTCGAGGGCTCCCGATGCCACGGGCAGGTCTACGCGGTCCACCTGCAGGTCGGGCGTGCCGGTGAAGGCTCCGTTGTCAACCGTCACGTCGTAGATGAATATTCCGAGCTGGTTGGCCGGCGAAGTGGCGCGTATTGCGAAGTAGTAGTCGCCGGCTTCGGGCGTGTCGAAGCTGACTGCCGACACGTGTCCGGTGCGGTATGCGTAAGGGATGTTCTCGAAGCGCTGCAGCGTCGTCATCTCCTCCACGTCGGGCGAGGTGCCGTAGAGCACTTCAAAGCTCTCCGAATAGCTCGGGTCGTAAGAGCTGTAGCTCAGCGAGATGTGGTTCTTCCCGGCGTCGAGGGTCACGGGGTTGGCCGTCACCAGGTAGTCGTCGGCGGCTTCAGTCGGGTTGACGGTCATGATCACGGCCCAGCCGTCCTTTACGTATATGTTCCACTTGCGGCCGTCGTTGTTGGCGTCTATCACGTTCCACTCGGCCACGTCCTCTTCCTCGTCGAAGGTGCACGTGTAGGGTGCGGGCAGCGGACGGGTCTTGTTCACGTACTTCGTCGCGGCGTTGTCGTTCATCACGAGAGCCTCGTCTTCGCCTTCAACCCTTGCGTATATTTTGTGGACCTTAGGCTCGGAGAGGTCGGCCGTCTGCTTGAACGTGTAATATACGGTGTCGCCCGGAGCTATCTCCATCTCCACCTGTTCCTCCACCGGGGTGCCGTCGTTGACGGTGTAGGCGGCCGTAAACCTGCTTACCGCGGCCTGCCCTACGTTCCTCACGGCTACGGTCACCTTCTCGGCGGCCGTCAGGTCGCCGTTCGTCGGCTCGGTGATGCCGGCTAAGGCTATGTCAGTGTCTGAGTCGGTGGTCAGCGTCGACATGTCCCTGTAGCCGTCGCAGTCGATGGTGAAGACATACTCGTGCCCGCCTACGAAGTGCACGTTGTCGCCTAAGGCGTCGCCCAGCGGATAGTAGGTCTCGCTCTCTCCGGGCGTCGGGTTGAACAGCACGAAGTCATACGTGCCGTCGGGCACGTCGACCGTGAACGACTCCCCGGCCTGCAGGAAGCCCTCCAGCCAGCCTGCGTCATCGGGCAGCAGGTATTCGCTGCTTGAATATATCGTCTCGAACGTTGCCTTCTCGTAGAAGTAGTCGTATATCATGTGGTCGGCGTCGAGCAGCAGCTGGTAGCCTGAGCCGTCGCCCCAGTCGCTCGTCACGTCGAGCGTCACGCGGGCCTTGTCGCCGTCTATCTCATTCACCTGCACCAGCCTGGCCTTCGGCGCGGCGTTGAACGGTGCCGTTGCCCTTCTTTCGGTCAAGGGCGTACTTCAGGTGCTTAGGCAGCGCCCGCTCCACCATTTGGCGGTGAGCGGCGTCGATGTGCTTAATGTCGAACCGTTTCCTTACCACGGCCGTGCCGTCCTTGTCCGAACCGCTCAGGCGCGGAGGCGCCTGCACTCCCACTTGCGCCGAGGCAACCACGCAGGATGCCGCGAGCATTAACGTTCAAATAAATGTTTCATAAAAATCGGTTTAAGATTAAACAGTTTGCGAATATAGGCTTTTTCCCATAAAAATGCAATAAAAATACGGCATTTTTTACGCACGCCGCCGACATTTTCCGCCCGACCGCCGTCGACCGCCATGTAAACCATTGGTTTTCAACAGATTAGTAAAAGGCCATCTTTTAGCTTGCAAAAGGTAGCCTTTTGTCTCGTAAAAGGTAACCTTTTACACTGCGAAAGGCCGTCTTTCGCAAACCGCGCGGCCGGCTCGCAGGTACACATTATAATATATTAAAAAAATTAAACATCGGGAAATAAGACGGTATAATGTTGCAGGAATTATTGGATTTTCAGTAACTTTGCGCTCAAAATGAGAAAACATTAATTACGACTCTTTTTAAATTAAGGTAATTATGAAGATTGAAAAAGTTCATGCAAGAGAAATCCTCGATTCAAGAGGCAATCCCACAGTCGAAGTAGAAGTAACCCTTGAAAACGGCGTTATGGGCCGCGCAGCCGTTCCGTCAGGAGCGTCTACCGGCGAGAACGAGGCCCTCGAGCTTCGCGACGGCGACAAGAACCGCTACGGCGGCAAGGGCGTGCTGAAGGCTGTAGAGAACGTCAACAACATCATCGCGCCGGCTTTGAAGGGCGACTGCGTCTTCAACCAGCGCGGCATCGACCATAAGATGCTTGCCCTCGACGGCACCCCCACAAAGAGCAAGCTCGGCGCAAACGCCATCCTCGGCGTGTCACTGGCTACGGCACAGGCTGCCGCTAAGGCCCTGGGCATGCCCCTCTACCGCTACATCGGCGGCTGCAACGCCTACACTCTGCCCGTGCCTATGATGAACATCATCAACGGCGGCGCACACTCTGACGCACCCATCGCCTTCCAGGAGTTCATGATCCGCCCCGTAGGCGCTCCCAACGAGAAGGAAGCAATACGCATGGGCGCAGAGGTGTTCCACGCCCTGGCCAAGCTGCTTAAGAAGCGCGGACTCTCTACCGCAGTAGGCGACGAGGGCGGCTTCGCTCCCGCGCTCGACGGCATCGAGGACGCTCTCGAGAGCATCTGCCAAGCTATCAAGGACGCAGGCTACGAGCCGGGCAAGGACGTTAAGATAGCAATGGACTGCGCAGCCAGCGAGTTCGCAGTATGCGAGAACGGCGAGTGGTACTACGACTACCGCCAGCTGAAGGACGGAAAGAAGAAGGATCCCAACGGCAAGAAGCTCAGCGCAGAGGAGCAGATCAAGTACCTCGAGGAGCTGATCACCAAGTATCCTATCGACTCTATCGAGGACGGACTCGACGAGAACGACTGGGACAACTGGGTTAAGCTGACCGCCGCCATCGGCGACCGTTGCCAGCTGGTAGGCGACGACCTGTTCGTTACCAACGTGAAGTTCCTCGAGAAGGGCATCAAGATGGGCGCAGGCAACTCTATCCTGATCAAGGTTAACCAGATAGGCTCGCTCACCGAGACCCTCGACGCTATCGAGATGGCTCACCGTCACGGCTACACCACCGTAACATCTCACCGCTCTGGCGAGACCGAGGACACTACGATAGCCGACATCGCCGTAGCTACCAACTCAGGCCAGATCAAGACCGGCTCTATGAGCCGCACCGACCGTATGGCCAAGTACAACCAGCTCATCCGCATCGAGGAGGAACTGGGCGAGGCCGCACGTTACGGATACGCCAAGCTGAAATAACAGCTTTCAATTTTCATGGACAATGGAGGGAGGCCGCTGGGATTGCGGCCTCCTTTTTTTCTATCGGTTTTTAGACCATAACGACACACCACCTAACGCTTGACACACATGCTGGAACGCTTTCATCCGCTGCATTCAGACCTGCCGAACCCGGCCAAGTTCACCAATCCCTTTAACTACGAGCCCCACCCGCTGTGCCTCGCCGCCGCCGCCGAGGTGCAGGGCCGCATAGCAGCCGACGACAAGTTGCGCGCCGACGCCGACCGCGGCAAGATGTTCGGGGTGCTCGTCGCCGAGACGGCCGACGGCCGCCGGGGCTACCTCGCTGCGTATTCAGGCCTGCTCGCAGGCCGCAACGACCACGAGTACTTCGTTCCGCCGGTGTTCGACGCCATGCGGCCCGACGGCTATTTCAAGACCCGCGAGGCCGAGATCACGGTCCTCAACCGCCGCATCGACGACCTGCGGCACTCGCCCGGATACGCCGCAGCGAAGGCTGAGCTGGCCGGCATGGCCGGAAAGCACCGCGACCTGCTCGACGAGTACAGGCGGCAGATGGCAGCGGCGAAGCTCAGGCGCGACGCACGACGCGGCATGCAGCTGTCCGTGACGGCCGAAGAGGAGGCGGACATGATACGCGAAAGCCAACACATGAAGGCCGAATACCGACGGCTGAAGAGGCGGTGTGCCGACGAAGAGGCGGCAGTAAGAAACAAGACGGAAGCCATAGAGTGTGAACTATCGGAGCTGAAGAAGCGGCGCAGGCAGATGTCAGACGACCTACAGGGCTGGCTCTTCTCGCAATACTCCATGCTCGACGCCCTGGGCCGGCGGCGCGACCTCTGTTCGATATTCGCCGACACGCCCGGCCGCGTGCCACCCTCGGGGGCCGGAGACTGCTGTGCTCCCAAGCTGTTGCAGCACGCTTACCTCTACGGATTGCGGCCCGTGTGCATGGCGGAGTTTTGGTGGGGAGCGTCGCCCGAGGGCGAAGTGCGCCACCATCTGCACTACTACCCCGCCTGCCGGGGCAAGTGCCTGCCCATACTCACCCACATGCTGCAGGGCCTCGACGTAGACGAGGGGCAGCGCGGGGCGGACGTCGGCGAGCCCCTCGAGATAGTCTATGAAGACGATTGGCTGGCCGTGGTGTGCAAGCCTGCGGGCATGGCCTCGGTGCCGGGCAAGGAGTGCGGCACGTCGGTGCTCGAGGAGATGCGCCTCAGGCGGCCCGACAAGCCCGAAGTCATGCTCGCCCACAGGCTCGACATGGACACGTCGGGGCTGATAATCGTAGCTTACGACATGGAGACGTACAAGAGCCTGCAGGCGCAATTCATGCGTCGGGAGGTAGGCAAGCAATACACGGCCCTGCTGGCCGGCGTGCCCTGCCAGCCGGAGAGCGGCAGGATATCGCTGCCGCTCAGCCCCGACCCGCTCGACAGGCCGTATCAGAAGGTGGACAGGGCCGACGGCAAGGAAGCCGTGACCGACTACCGCATCGTCGGCAGGCAAGGCGCAAGGGCGATAGTAGAGCTGTTTCCGATAACGGGCCGCACCCACCAGCTGCGCGTGCACTGCGCACACGCCGACGGACTGGGCACGCCCATCGTAGGCGACCGCCTCTACGGGCGCGGCGGCGGCCGCCTGTGCCTGCACGCCGAGGCCGTGGAGTTCAGGCATCCGGCCACGGGCAGGCAGATGAGGTTTGAGAGAAAGGCACCCTCCCCGGCCTTCCCGAAGGAAGGAAGCCTAACGTGACGTGAGGCCTCAAGCCGCTTACGGCTCTCCCTGGCCTCCCGGTTCTACCGGCACTCCCATTCCCCCTAATTCACAAAAGGTTACCTTTCGCAGGCAGAAAGGTAACCTTTTACCCTCCAATATGCCACCTTTTGCGGCGCAAAAGGCGGCCTTTTACAACGCGCCTGATTATCAGGAAGATACACGCAAGCGTCACGTAAACGTAATAAAGGTAGGAAAATAAGTAATGCGGTTACACCGAATTACACGGATAATCACTATTTTTGCAAAAACAAAACGAAAGGAGACCGTCATGGAAAATATATTCAAGATAGACTCGATAGACGCATACAACCGCATGATGGGCGTGGAAACCAAGCACCCGTTGGTGACCGTGGTGGACCAGTCAAAGTTAGACAGCTTCCCGCTAAAGGGCGAAGTGACTTACAACTACGGCGTGTACGCGCTGTTCCTGAAGCAGACCTACTGCGGCGACATCACCTACGGCCGCATGCCTTACGACTACCAGGAGGGCACGGTGACGAGCTTCGCCCCGGGACAGGTGGTGCACGTGAAGTTTAAGCCCGACTTCAAGCCTAACGCCGTGGGCCTGCTGTTCCATCCTGACCTTATCCGCAGCACGTCGCTCGGCCAGGAAATCAAGCACTACTCGTTTTTCGCCTACTCGTCGCGCGAGGCTCTCCACCTCTCCGAGCAGGAGAAGGCCATCTTCAAGGACTGCTTAGACAAGATACGCATAGAGATCAACCGCCCCATAGACTCCCACAGCCGCAAGCTGATATGCCGCAACATCGAGCTGCTGCTTGACTACTGCATGAGGTTTTACGAACGGCAGTTCATCACCCGCAAGACGGTCAACCGCGACGTGCTGGCCAAGTTTGAGGAGGAACTTGACGCCTACTTCGACGGCAACACGCCGATAATGAGCGGACTGCCGTCGGTGAGGTATTTCGCCGAGAAGTGCTTCCTGTCGCCCAACTACTTCGGCGACTTAGTGAAGAAGGAGACCGGACGCACGCCGCAGGAATACATCCAAAACAAGATAATCGGCCTGGCCAAAGAGGAACTGCTCGGCACCGAGAAGACCGTAAACGAGATAAGCTACGGCCTCGGCTTCCAATACTCGCAGCACTTCAACCGCTACTTCAAGCGCAGCACGGGCATGACGCCGAGCGAATACCGCCGGGCGGAGACGGCACAGGCCTATTAGGCCGATAAGGCTCATCAGGCTAATTAAGACTTATCAGGCCCGTCGGCCTAATCAGTCCAATAAGCCTGACGGCCCAACAACAAAAAGACGAGACGAAGATGCATCAAGATACATGCGCCACAAACTACGTGTGCGAGTGCAACCGCGCCTTCAACGCCGAGACGCTGCACCCGCTGGTAAGCCTGATAGACATGTCGGCCCCCTGCAGCGGCAGCCGCGTCAAGACCGACTGCTACGCAGTAGTGGTGAAACACCGCGCCGACGACGGCGCGAAATACGGCCGACGGGCAGACGACTTCACCGACGCCACGCTGCTGTTCACCACACCTCATAAGGACATCGACCTGAGTACGGCCGACGGCAAGATGCTCATCTTCCACCCAAACCTGATAAAGTGCACCCCGCTCGGCATCAGGCTGAAGGAATACTCGTTCTTCAAGTACCGCCAAGACGAGTCGCTCCACATATCGTGCTGCGAGGAGAAGGTGGTAAGCCGATGCTTAGACTGCGTGCGCGACGAGCTTTGCCGGGGCGTAGACGAATACAGCCAGGCCATCATCTGCAGCATCATAGACCTGCTGCTGAGCTACTGCCGCAGATTCTACCACCGCCAGTTCATCACCCGCCACAACGCCAACGCCGACGCGATAGCCCGGCTCGACGGCATGATAGAAGCCGCCTTCAACGACAGCAGCGCCGCCGCTAAGGGCATGCCCACGGCCTGCCGGCTGGCCCCGGGGCTGGGAATGTCGGCCGAATACCTAAACGACATGCTCAAAAGCGAGACCGGCAAGACCGTAAGCGAATACGTGCAGCTGCGCCGAATACAGGCCGCCAAGCGGATGCTCATGAGCGGCACGATGACCACGGGCGAGATAGCCGCCCGCTTAGGCTTCTGCACCGAAAGGCTGTTCACCACGGTATTCAAGAGGATTACGGGCTGCGCGCCCGAGGAATACAGGTAAGTGAAGAGTGAAAAACTATTGGATTTTTCACTTTTCACTCTTCACTTTTCACTTAATTACCTATCTTTGCATAAGATAAGCTGCGCTCGGGAACTTGAGAGCAAGTTCTCTTTCCGCTCGCTTGCGTTATCTTTGCAGAAGATAAGCTGCACTCGGCAATTTGTGAATAAATTCACATTGCGCTCGCTTGCGTTATCTTTGCCCTAAACAAATCAAAACATTTAATAATGAAGAGACTTTTATCCATGCTGCTGTCGGCCTTCATGCTGTGCGCTGCGGCAGCCGTAGAGAACTATCCCTACCGCTCCGACTACCTGTGGGTGACCGTGCCCGACCATGCCGACTGGCTCTACCAGAAGGGCGAGAAGGCGCGCGTGGAGGTGCAGCTGTATAAGTACGGCATACCGCGCGACGCAGTGGTAAAGTATGAAATAGCCGACGACATGATGCCGGCCGACCGCAAGGGAGAGGTGAAACTGAAAGGAGGGCGCGCCGTGATCGACGCAGGCACGAGGACTACTCCCGGCTTCCGCGACATCCGCCTGACCGCCGACGTGGACGGAAAGACCTACGCCCACCATGTGAAAATAGGCTTCTCGGTCGGCGAGATACGCCCGACCGTAAAGGAGCCGGCCGACTTCACTGACTTCTGGAGCAGGAACATAGAGGAGATGAGGGCCGTACCGCTGACGTACACGAAGGTGAAAGCCGACGAGTATTGCACCGACAAGATAGACTGCTACCTCGTGAAAGTAAACCTGAACAAGCAGAAACAGGCCGTCTACGCCTACCTCTTCTACCCTAAGAACGCACAAAAGGGGCAATGCCCCGTGGTGCTCTGTCCTCCGGGAGCAGGCATAAAGACCATCAAGGAGCCGCTGCGCCACAAGTATTACGCCGAGAACGGCTGCATACGCATGGAGATGGAGATACACGGACTCGACCCGAGGATGCCGAAGGAAGCGTTCGACGACGTGTCGAGAGCTTTCAACGGGCGCGAGAACGGGTACCTGCTGAACGGGCTTGACGACCGCGACCGCTACTACATGAAGCGCGTCTACCTCTCGCTGATACGCTGCATAGACCTGCTGACGTCGCTGCCCGAATGGGACGGACGCAACGTGATAGTGCAAGGCGGAAGCCAGGGCGGGGCCTTGTCGATAGTGGCCGCCGGGCTCGACGACCGCGTGACGCAGTGCATAGTGAACCATCCCGCGCTGGCGGACATGGCCGCCTACGCCGACGGACGCACCGGCGGATACCCCCACTTCAACAAGGTGAAGGGCGTGCTGACCGACGAACACATAGGCACTTTGGCATATTACGATGTGGTGAACTTCGCCCGCCACGTAAAGGCCGACACCTACATGACGTGGGGATACAACGACAACACCTGCCCGCCGACCACCTCATACGCCGTGTGGAACACCCTGACGTGCACCAAAGAAGCACTGCTTACACCGATAAACGAGCACTGGACGTCTGACGAAACGGAGCGCGGGCAGATGGAATGGATGCTGAAAAGGCTGAAGTAAGCAGGCTGCTTACTCCTCACCCCTTGCCGGTTCCCCGGTCACAGGCTCGAGCCATTCGTTCGACGCGCCTTCGCCGGCCACGGTGAACGTGACGTGCTGGAACCAGCTGTCGCTCGTGGCGCCGTGCCAATGCTTCACGCCTTCGGGTATCTCCACCACGTCGCCGGGCTTCAAGAGGCGCGCGGGCTTGCCCCACTCCTGGTACCAGCCGTCGCCGCCGACGCATATCAGCACCTGGATTCCGCCGTGGTGGATGTGCCAGTTGTTGCGGCAGCCGGGCTCGAAGGTCACGTTAGACACGGGAATCTTGCCCGTGCTGAGCGGCGCGAGGTAGCTATTGCCGACGAAATACTTGGCGTAGGCCGTGTTGGGCTCGCCCTTCGGGAACATCGGGTCGGCCACGGGACGGCCCTCGGCGAACTCCTCCCCGTACACCTCGGCTATGGCCTTGCGCAGCCGCCAGGCCTCGATGTCGCCCACACGGGCGGCGAGCACGGCGGGGATGGAGCGTATCTCGGCATCCGAGAGGCCCATGTTGCGCGCCCCGTTGACGTGCGACTTGAGCTGAGAGCCGCAGCCCTCGAGCGCGGAAAGGGCGCTGACGGTGACCAGTTCGCGCTGGGCGTGGGTCAGGTTGTTGCGGGCGAAGATGTCGCCGAAGAGGTGCGCCTTAAGATAATAGTCGGTAGCGGGGGCGAAGTCGTAGTCGAATGGGCGGCCGGAGAGCTTTGTCTGCACCTCGGTGCCCTGCTTCAGGGCGTCGTAGCCGGCCGGCAGAGGGTCGGCGTCGCGGCCCTCGGGGTCATTGAGGCCGCGCTGCTTGCGCCCGTCGAGCACGCCTTGCAGGGTGCCCAGGGCGTTAAGGCTGCGCGGAAAGCCGGTGTAGGCGTAGAGCTGCGAGAGGGCTTCCTTGATTTGGCTTACGGTGAGTCCGGCGTCGAGACCGCCCTCGATGGCGGCCGCCAGACCCTTAACGTCGCCCTTAGCCTCGAGGCATGAGATGGCGACGATGTGCTGTTGTTTCTCGTTAAGTACGTTTTCCATATTCTTTTGTGCTTTTGCCGGTATGCAGGCGAGCGCAGTGAGCGCCGCCGCAATCAGTGTCTTACATTTTATATTCATAAACATCTCTAATTCGTTAACGGTGACAAAGTTACGAATAAATACGATACGCCGCCGTAACTTATTTACTGATATATCTACCCGTTTTACTTTATCTCTTTGATTTTTTTATGACAAAGAGCGTAGGCGTTAGCCGTTAAATTGTTAGCTTTGCAAAAGCAATGACACGATAAAACAATTTTAAAGAACAGGGACTATGGCAACAGAAGGCTACAAGACGAAGTATCACGGCATGCCCGTAAAGCGGTATTGCCAAACTATGGAACTGAAAGACGACGCGGAGCTTATACGCCGCTACCGCGAGGCGCACGACAGCCGCCACAGCTGGGAGGAGATAAGGCAGGGAATAAGGGCCGTGGGAATACTCGAAATGGAGATATACATCCTCGGCAACAGGCTATTCATGATAGTGGAGACGCCGCTCGACTTCGACTGGGACTCGGCGATGGCGCGCCTGGCCACGCTGCCGAGGCAGCAGGAGTGGGAAGACTTCGTGGCCGTTTTCCAAAAGTGCGCCGAGGGAGCCACGTCTGACGAGAAGTGGCGGATGATGGAGCGCATGTTCTATCTGTACGAGTGAGCAGTGGCCCGGCGGCAGGAAACCGCGCGAAAGGTTACCTTTCAGGATGCGAAAGGTTACCTTTCACGGCCTAAAAGGCCACCTTTTACAAGGCGGAAGACGGCCTTTCGCAACACACTGGGTATCAACAGGTTACAACGGTGGTAAAGTCCGCTTCCGCCACGGCTCCGCTCCCGCCGCTCATACGGGCCGCGGCTGAGGCGGGAAAAGCATGAAGGGAAAGAAACTTAACACGTTTGTAACATGAAAATTTGACACTTCAAATAGTGCTTTTTGAGCAAACAACTATTATTTTTGACTAAAATTCGTATTTTTGTTCATAAATAAGACAACGACTACAAAAAAAAGTCTATATTTGCAAAGAATAAGCAACCTTAACGTAAGAAGGAAACTTTTACCTGCAAAGACAAGGCATAAGCCTAAATATTATAAGGTGGAAAGCCCGGGCGCAAACCGCCGCCCACCGAGGCCGAAGCCGCATGCCGAAGCTCGCCGAACGAACAAAGGCATTACTACTAACCGAGAAAATCCTAACAAGACGAACAAGATGCACAACGACCTGAACGCGGCGGCGAAGCGACGCCATCACCTCAAGTTCAGGTCCGGCATACCTACTGTGAATCAAACCATTAGAATCAAAGATATGAAACAAAACAAGAAACATTATTCAGGCATCAGCTTGACTAAGGCTTCTGTGGCAATCGGCTTGTCAGCCATGTTGTGCGTACCCGCCGGCGCAATGGCGGGCGGAAGCGCGGCAGCCGCAGTTCCGGCCCAGGCCGTACAGCAGGGCCAGCAAGCTAAGGGCAACGTCATCGACGAGACAGGCGCTCCGATGATAGGCGTTACCGTGAAATTGGTAGGCGGCAACGCCGCCGGAGTGACCGACTTGGACGGCAACTTCGCGATAGCCGCCAAGCCGGGCGACAAGATCGAGCTGACCTACGTAGGCTACAAGACGGCCACCGTAAGCGTGACCTCGGCCCCGATGAAGATACAAATGGAGCCCGACGTGGCCAGCCTCGAAGACGTGGTGGTGATAGGTTACGGTACGATGAAGCGCCGCGACCTGACGGGAGCCGTGTCGTCGGTAAAGAGCGAAGACCTCACGCTGCAGCCCGTGTCGAACGTTGTCGAGGCGCTGCAGGGCAAGGTGGCCGGTCTCGACATCACTAAGGCCAGCGGACAGGCCGGCGCCGACGTGACCATGCAGCTGCGCGGCACGCGCTCGTTCACGGCAAAAGGCGACCCGACGGTAATCATCGACGGCATGCCCGGCAACCTAGCCACGCTCAACCCTAACGACATCGAGTCTATCGAGGTGCTGAAAGACGCCTCGTCGACCGCCGTCTACGGTTCTGCCGGAGCCAACGGCGTAATCATCGTGACCACCAAGAGCGGCAAGGAAGGCAAGGCAAAGGTAAACTTCAACGCCTACGTCGGCATCAACGGCTGGTCCGAGGTGCCCGAGGTGTACGACGCACAGGGCTTCTTCAACCTCAAGAAGCTGGCCCAGCAGCAGGCCGGGGCCTACATCGACGACGCCAGCGTATTAGGCAACACCAACCTATGGGAGGCATACCAGCGCGGCGAGTCGATCAACTGGGCCGACGAGCTGCTCCAGACCGGCATCATACAGAACTACTCCGTATCGGTAAGCGGAGGCACGGAGAAGACTAAGGCATACATGTCTCTCAACTTCACCGACGAGCAGGGACAGTACCGCAACGACGACTACAAGGTGTACTCGACCAACATCCGCGTAGACCATCAGGTCAACAAGTGGCTCTCTACGGGAGTGAACATGCAGGGAAGCTACGTTCACCGCAACCAAGCCTACGCCCAGCTCGACCGCGGACTCAGGCAAAACCCCATAGGAACACTCTACGACGAAGAGGGCAACGCCACGATAGAGACCGTAGAAGGCACGGGTAACTACAACCTGCTGCTCAACAACAAGGGCAACTACCGCAACAACAGCCAAATCACGCGCATATACGTCAACCCGTACATCCGCGTCACACCGTTCAAGGGATTCACCTGGGAGAGCCGCCTCAACGCATCGCTCGTGTACAACAAGCACAACCAGTTTAACGGTATCGGCACGTGGAAATACTACAACGACAACGGAGCTGGCACCACGGGCACCAACGCCAGCGTGACCGCTCAGGTGGAACAGACCAACTCTACGAACTACAAGTGGGAGAACATCCTCACCTACAACTTCGACATCAACGACGACCATGAGTTCACGATCACGGGCGTTACCTCTTGGAACCACGACCGCCAGGAGTACACCTACTCGTATGCCGACAACTTCACGACCAACACTTACCTCTGGCATCACCTCGAGGCAGGACAAAACCAGAAAGTGCAGTCGAGCTACACCATGTCTAAAGGCTTCGGTCTCGTAGGCCGTATCAACTACTCTTACAAAGGCAAGTACCTCGCGTCGGCATCGGTACGCCACGACGGATCGTCGCGCCTGGCCGACGACAACAAGTGGGACACCTTCCCCGCATTCTCACTCGGATGGCGCATCTCGGAGGAGAAGTTCATGGAAGGCACTCGCGACTGGCTCGACAACCTTAAGATACGCGGCGGATGGGGTATCACCGGTACCGCCTCGATCGACGCTTACTCAAGCTGGACGATACTCGAACAGGGCTTCTACGGCCTCGGACAGAGCCAGCTCCCGTCGTACAAGTTCAGCCAAAACGTAGCCAACGCCCTGCTCGGATGGGAAAAGTCTAAGAACACCAACATAGGTGTCGACGCCAGCTTCTTCGGCGGACGCATCGACATGGCCCTCGACTGGTACTACACCAAGACCGAAGACATCATCTGGTCGCGCGCACTGCCCATCACCAATGGTGGCTACACGTCAGAGGCTTACTACCAGACCAACATGAACTTAGCCGAGACGAAGACCTCTGGTCTCGAGCTTTCGCTCAACACGCGCAACATCGTGAAGAAAGACTTCACCTGGACTTCAAACCTCACCTTCACTTGGAACAAGGAGGAAATCACGCGTCTCGCCACCGACGACGCCGAGTATATCTCTAACGGCGACAACGGTCTCGTGCTCATGAAGGGCGAACCCGTCAACTCTTGGTACCATTACAAGCTCGACGGAGTATGGAAAACGTCTGAAGCCGCCGATGCAGCCGTGTTCCAAGCACAGCCCGGCGACCTTAAGATAGACGTTCCGGGAATGATCCACGTAAGCGAAGGCGTCTACCAGAAGTACGTAGAGGACGAGAACGGCAACATGGTGCTAAAGACCTACGACGCAAATAACCAATACGTGATAAGCGGCGCAGACTACCAAGTGCTCGGTCACCGCAACCCCGACTGGACTATGGGCTTCAAGAACACGTTCACCTACAAGGGTTTCGACCTCAGCATTTACCTCTACTGGCGCTGGGGACAGACCATCAAGTATGACATGCTCGCCGACTACAACCCGACCGTGGGCAGCAACTTCCCGACATACTTCGACTTCTGGACTCAGGAGACCGGCGACCAGGATCACTACTTCCCGGCGCTCAACTCAAACAAGGACATCACCCAGTACACCGGCTACTACGCCCTCTCTTACGTCGACGGCTCGTTCTTCAAGATAAAGAACATCACCCTCGGATACACCCTTCCGCAGAAGTGGGCCAAGTCAATCGGCATAGAGAACCTCCGCGTGTACACCACGATCACCAACCCGCTCGTAATCCAAAAGAGCGACCTGCTGAAGAACTACGACCCCGAAATGAACGGAAGTCTCGACTACCCGCTCACCAAGCAGTTCGTATTCGGCGTGAACTTGACGTTCTGATAAAGGTGAAAAAGTGAGAAGGTGAAAGGCGGAAGGCGCAAAGCCTCGCCGCAAGACCTTATAACCAAACAAGCGTAAAACATAGAAAGATATGAAAACAAGTAAAATATTATACATGTCGGCGCTGCTTGCCGGCACGTTGGGCCTCGCCTCATGCGAGCTTGACGAATACAACCCGTCAGGCGGCGACGCAACGATTGAGTCGTTCGACGTCTGGGAAGGGCTTGAGACTTACTGCTATTCGCCGCTTGCCGAGCAGCTTTACTCGGTGTACGACTTCCTCTCCGTGGCCGAGGGCGGCACCGACCTGTGGCTTACTCCGGGCGGTAACAAGGACTATGCGCGACAGCTCATCTACTACGAGGGACTGACCACCAACACCAACGCCGTGAACAAGCTGTTCAAGCAGGCGTACTCGTGCATCGCATCGTGCAACGCCGTGATCAACAACGCCGAGACAACGCAGGGCGGAACGGAAGAGGCTAAGAAGACACTCGTGGCCGAGGCCAAGACGCTGCGCGCCTTCTACAACCTGTTGCTCGTGACTTACTACGGTCCGGTGACGCTGAGCCAAGAGGACATAAGCGTAGGAGAGATTAACACGACGCCCGTGCGTAACACGGTGGAGGAGTTCTACACGTCGATAACCACCGACCTGAAGGAGGCCGCCGCCGACCTCGGCGTGGAGCCGTATCAGGGCAACTACGGCCGCGTGACCAAGAAGACGGCGCTCGGACTGCTGGCCCGCGCCTACGCACAGGGCGCCGGCGAGGGGCTCTCGGAGAACGGAACGAGCTACTGGCAGAGAGCACGCGAGGTGGCGGAAGACATCATCAACAACGCTTCGGCCTACAACGTGTACCTTTATGACGACGTGGCCGACCTTTGGGCGCAGGAGAACAACCGCAACAACCCCGAGGCCTTGTTCATCGTGTCGGGACGCGACGCCAACAGCGAGGCGTTCAACTACGTGAACTACAATAACAACCTGTTCATGTACACGATGTGTAATCCCTACAAATGCGCCGACATCTACACCCAGGCAGACAACCAGAACTACTATCTGGGCCGCGTGAACACCAACTCGCTCGCACCGACTAAGTACGCCGTAGACGTGTTCGACGCCTCTTGGGACAAGCGTTGGGAGAACACCTTCATGACCGCCTTCGGCCTCTACTCTATGAACGAGGCGGGCTGGGTAGGCCCTTACCAGGCGCGCTGCATCACCATCAATCCCGTATTGCAGAAGAAGTACGGCATGGGCGAGCAGTTCGTAGGACAGAAGATCTACCCGTATCTCGACCTGGCCACTTCGCCCTCAAGCTACGGCGGCAACCAGTATTACCCCACGGGCGTATGGCCTAAGGGCGACCACAGCGGCAACACGGCCAACCTGATCACCGACGTGAAGAATCCTTACGTGATAGACTACCCCGTGGCAGCCGACGACGACCGCTTCTGCATCGTGCTCTCTAAGGAGGACAAGACCGCCGAAGAGAAGGCCCAGAGCATCTATTTCACGGTGAACATCAACGACTTGTTCGACGGAGACCAGTACAAGGAGGGCCAGTTTGACGGCACAAACTCTTACCAACTGTATCCTTCGCTCATCAAGTTCAACTGGTGCTACAACGGCTCTTGGACGAGCAACTTGCAGCGTAAGACGGGCGACATGATGGTGATGCGCACCGCCGAGGTTTACCTCATAGCAGCCGAGGCTTGCCAGCAGCTGGGCGACGCAGCCGCTGCCGGACGCTACCTGAAGCCGCTGCGCGACCGCGCCGCACGCCCGGGTATGACGGCTCCCGCGCTCGACAACCCGACGGAAGACGACATCCTCGACGAGTACGCACGCGAGATGGCCGGCGAGTTCAACCGCTGGGCATTGCTCAAGCGCCACCACAAGCTCGGAGAACGCCTGCAGAAGTACAACTCGCGCGCAGCACAATACTTCGACGAAAGCATACACTACTGCCGACCGGTGTCTTACGACTTCCTCCAGCAGATAGAGAACGCCGACGTCTACGGCGACAACGGCTACGGCACTACGCCCACGAAGGGCTACTAACCGAAGGCGTGAAGGCAAGAACGCGATATCTTGAGACAAACTACCATACATTAGAGACAAGTATTTAAACCGAGAAACGGCCGGCGCCGCAAGAGGCGCAGCCGCCCCGAGAGGCGCCGGCCGCTGATTAACAAACCTAAAAACAAGATGATTATGAAAAAACTTTTCTTCATCGCTGCCATGTTCGCAGCATCAGTAGTCGGCGCCAACGCCGACACAAAAATGCCCATCCCGACGGTGGAAGAGGCACAGGCCAACGGCTGGGAAGGCCTTTGGGGAGACTACCAGTACGGCTACGTAATGCCGGATAACTACGTGCTCGTTGACAACGAGGAGGTGAAAATCAGCCTCAACAAGGCTGCCAACGTATCCACGACCTGCCAAGTGGAAGGCTACGACATCAACCTGCAGATGGGATCGGCATGGGCCCGTGAAAGCAACGACGCCGTTTGGACGCTCGAGTCCGTATACGCAGGCATGAAGCAGCCCTACGCAGTGCTCACGCTTGAGCCGAAGGTGAGCGGCAAGATATCGTTCACCTACTGCCGAGGAAAGAACAGCAACACTACTGTGTTCGTATGGGACACTAACGGCAACAACGACCTCGGCTACTTCGTAACGGCCAACAGCACATTCTTCGACGAGACTGCCGACGCCGACCTTCCCATACTTGCCCACACCGTGACCGTTAACGTACAGATGGGCCACAAGTATTACATCTTCGGAGCCGAGACGGGAGCCAACACCGACTTCTACGACCTGACGTTCGTACCCTACTCGAGCGAGAACTACGTAACCGCCGCCACCGGCACAACCGAGATGAAAATCCCGACCGTGGAAGAGGCGCAGGCCAACGGATGGGAAGGCCTTTGGGGAGACTACCAGTACGGCTACGTAATGCCGGATAACTACGTGCTCGTTGACAACGACGACATCACCCTGCAACTCAACAAGGCTGCCAACGTATCCACGACCTGCCAGGTAGAGGGCTACGACATCAACCTGCAGATGGGATCGGCTTGGAACCGTGAAAGCAACGACGCCGTTTGGACGCTCGAGTCCGTCTACGCAGGCATGAAGCAGCCCTACGCAGTGCTTACGCTCACTCCGAAGAAGAACGGCCAGATATCGTTTACCTACTGCCGGGGAAAGAACAGCAACACTACGATGTTCGTATGGGACACCATGGGTAACAACGACCTCGGTTACTTCGTAACGGCCAACAGTACATTCTTCGACGAGACTGCCGACGCCGACCTTCCCATACTGCCCCACACCGTGACCGTTAACGTGCGGATGGGCCACAAGTATTACATCTTCGGAGCTGAGACTGGTGCCAACACCGACCTCTACTCGCTTGCGTTCACTCCGTATTCCGACGCCAACTACGGCGGCACTACGGGCATAGAGAACGTCGTTACAAGCACTGTGGCAACTCCGGCCGACGGCAAGATCTACACCATCGACGGCCGTTACGTAGGCAAGGAGAAGGCCAACCTCGGCAAGGGCCTCTACATCATGGACGGCAAGAAGTTCGTAGTGAAATAACCCTCTGACTGCAACGGCTATCCAAAAGGCAGCCTTTTATGCCGTAAAAGGCCACCTTTCAGGCGATAAAAGGCCGCCTTTTGCACCGCAAAAGGCGGCCTTTTTCTAAACGACTGGTTATCAACGAATTACACGACACATGACAAAGAATACAACAAAAACAAATAATTAATATGAGACCCATTATCCTAAAGACGCTCGCGCTACTGCCCATGCTGGCCGTAGGCCTGCACGCCGGGGCGAAGATCGAGGGAAGCCTCGACCCCGACTGCGTGGTGGCGGAGTGGAGCAACTCGTCGACCTACCCTAAGGTGATCGACATCAACTTCAGCGACGAGCTGTGGCCCGGACAGACATGGCAGGGCGAGACGGGCATGGACTGCCCCGAAATGTCGGCCGACGACAACGGCGGATACGTCAACACCGTAGTAGACGTGCCAGCCAACGGCGCGACGGACGTAACCTACCCCGTGATGTTCCACCACTGCACGTTCGCCAACAAGACTTCGTACAACGGTCTCGGCGGCGTCACGGCCGCCTTCGCGCGCCAGTATTACGTAGGCCAGGGAGCCACGGGAGCCGGCACCGACTATCCCAACGACTGGACCGTAGCCGGCCACACCACGTATCTTGAAGACAACATACGGCGCAACGACGAGGGTGTGCCCGTCTACGGCGAGGCAGGCTTCGTGCAGCTGTGCCGCAACCAGTTCTTCGAGCGCGACCCCGAGACCAACGCCCCCGTATCAGCCCACGGCTGGGTGGAGATAGACCACCTGCCCTACGTAGACCGCGTGCAATGGTCGTGGTCGTCAACGTCGTGGGGACGCGGCATAATAGCCGAGTATAAGGTGGGCGACGGACCGTGGCAGGAGCTCGTCACCATGCCCTCAGACCAGCACAAGCAGGGCCGCACGGCCTTCAGCGACCAGGGCTACTTCATGGAAAACGTGATCAACGCCAATGACGTGTCTTTGCGCTGGCGCGTCTACGACGGCATTTCGCCCTCGCCCTACACGCAGTGCCAGACCACACGCCTGCACAAGATACAGATCTTCGGCACCGAGATCACCGCCGAGCAGGCGCAGCACGCTAAGGACAATCCCGTAAGCGACGTGGGCGAACTGTCAGACCTCGGCCAGTTCGGCGGCGGCTCCGACGACGACGCTCCCGACGCCGACGCGCCCGTAGAGCTGAAAGTGGTGGCGCAAGACGGCACGGGCGACTACACCAAGATACAGGACGCCATCGACGCGGTGAGCACCGGTGCGCGCGGCATCATCTACATCCGCCCGGGCGAATACGCCGAGAACGTCTACGCAGGCACCAAGAGCAGCAAGGACAAGTACATCAGCCTCATCGGCGAAGACCGCGCAACGACGATACTGACGTCTGACATCTCGCGCGGCAGCGGCAACGAGCAAAACTCTTATCTCGACTGCACGGCGCTCAACGTCTACGCCGACCGCTTCTACGCCGAGAACCTCACTATACGCAACACCAGCGACAACGTGGGCCAAGCCGAGGCCCTCTACACCGCCGGCGACGCCCACCTGTTCAACAACTGCCTGCTATCCGGCTTCCAAGACACCTACAAGGCCAACGTCGGCGCACGCGGATACTTCACCAATTGCACCATCGAGGGAGCCACCGACTTTATCTATGACGGCGGACTCGAGTGGTTCGAGGGCTGCGAGATACGCTGCCTGCCGGGCGGACAGTACGTCACCGCGGCAGCCGAAGCCGGCCTTACGATGACCTCGGTGCTATATCCCGAGCTGAGCGCAAGCCCCTTCTACGGCGGACTCTTCTTCAACCGCTGCCGCGTTACGGCGGCCGACGGCGTGGCCGACGCCTCCTATTACCTCGGCCGCCCGTGGGGAGAGCGCTGCGGCACGATGTTCATCAACTGCACGCTGGGTGCCCACATACGCCCCGAAGGCTGGGCCGACTGGGACGGACGCGGCAGCCTTGCATCGTACTACGAGTATAAGAGCGTAGGCGAAGACGGCAACCCGGTAGACACGAGCCGCCGCGCGGCCTTCTCGCGCCAGGCTTCAGACGCCGAGGTAGACGCATACATGACGGCCGACTTCCTGTTCAAGGCGGCATCAGACGTACCCTTCGACTACGCCCGGATACTGCGCGGAGCGGCCGCCCCGACCGACTTCACCGTGACGGAGACGGGCTTCACGTGGACAAGCGACGACATGGCGGCCGGCTATCTGATATATAAGGACGGCCAATTCATAGACTTTACCACAGAGCCTGAATACGCGACGGAGCCGGGCGACAAGTCTGTCTACACGGTACGCGCCGTGTCGCGCCACGGCGTTACGAGCAACGCGGTCGTTGCCCGCGAGACTCCGGCCGCCTTCCCGACGGCCGAAGGCTTCGGCAAGTACGCCACGGGCGGACGCGGCGGAGAGGTGGTGACGGTGACGTCGCTCGACGACGGCAACACCGAGGGCACCCTGCGGTGGGCCTTCGCGCAGCATCCCGACGAACCGCTTACGATAGTCTTCGCCGTGAACGGCGAGATTAAGCTCAACGGCACGCTGTCCGTAAACCGTGCAGACTGGACCCTCGCCGGCCAGACCGCACCCGGCGACGGCATCAGCATAACGGGAGCGAAGGTGAACTTCGGCAACTCGCAGAACTTCATCGTGCGCAACGTGCGCTTCCGCTCGGGCGACGGACAGCAGGACCAAGCCTGCGGCACGGAGAACTGCGCCAACTACATCTTCGACCACTGCTCGTTCGGCTGGTCGATGGAAGAGAACATGAACACGG
>CALUFN010000028.1 GCA_944319945.1 uncultured Prevotella sp. | reverse complement strand
AAATAAATAAAAAAGATGATTAAAATTGGTATTAACGGTTTTGGCCGTATCGGTCGTTTCGTATTCCGTGCTTCTCTCGAAGAGGCTAACAAGAACGATGTAGTTGTAGTTGGTATCAACGACCTTCTGCCTGTTGATTACATGGCATATATGCTGAAGTATGATACAATGCACGGCCAGTTCGACGGTACAATAGAGGCTGACGTTGAGAAGAATGAGCTTATCGTAAACGGCAACCACATCCGTATTACTGCAGAAAAGGATGCCGCAAACCTGAAGTGGAACGAAATCGGTGCTGAGTATATTGTTGAGTCTACAGGTCTTTACCTGACTATGGATCGTGCTGAAAAGCATCTCCAGGCAGGTGCTAAATACGTTGTGTTGTCAGCTCCTTCAAAGAAGGGTGAGGACGGCCGTCAGGCAGACATGTTCGTTTGCGGCGTTAACACCGATACATACGCTGGACAGACAGTTGTTTCTAACGCATCTTGCACTACTAACTGCTTGGCTCCTATCGCAAAGGTCCTGAATGACAAGTTCGGCATCGAGAACGGTCTTATGACAACAGTTCACTCTACTACCGCTACACAGCGTACCGTAGACGGACCTTCAATGAAGGATTGGCGCGGCGGCCGTGCTGCTTCCGGCAACATCATCCCGTCTTCTACAGGTGCAGCTAAGGCTGTAGGTAAGGTTATTCCTGAACTGAACGGCAAGCTGACCGGTATCTCAATGCGCGTTCCGACTTTGGACGTGTCTGTAGTTGACCTTACCGTAAACCTGAAGAATCCTGCAACTAAGGAGGATATCTGCAAGGCAATGAAAGAGGCTTCCGAAGGCGAACTGAAGGGCATTCTCGGATATACTGAGGACAAGGTCGTTTCTTCTGACTTCCTCGGCTGCCCGTTGACTTCTATCTTCGACGCTGACGCAGGCGTTTACCTTACCGACAAGTTCGTAAAGGTTGTATCTTGGTATGACAACGAGATCGGTTATTCTCACAAGGTTATCGATCTTATCAAGATCATGAAGAAGCACAACGGATAATATTATTTGATAAAAATTTATCAGTATAATGAAAATAAACCGTCAGGCATTTGCCCGACGGTTTATTTTTTATTACTTTTGCGGTGTCGTTATGCGTAAGATGATAACCATATTAGGGCCTACGGCTTCGGGTAAGACCGCCTTAGCCGCCGCTTTTGCAGTAAGAACAGGCGGCGAGATCATAAGTGCGGACAGTCGTCAGGTGTATCGGCGTATGGATATCGGCACGGGTAAGGATCTTGCCGATTACGTGGTAGGCGGCGTGCGTGTGCCTTATCATCTTATCGACATCGTGGAGCCCGGCACGAAATACAACGTTTTTGAATATCAAAGGGATTTTGCTGCCGCATATTCAGACATACTTGAGCGAGGGGCTTTGCCCGTAATGTGCGGCGGAACAGGCTTGTACATCGAAGCCGTGCTTAATGGGTACAAACTTGCGCCCGTCCCTGAAAACAAGGATTTGCGTACGAGGCTTGAAGGCTTGGGCTTGCCCGAACTTACGGAAATGCTTGTAAGGCTGAAGCGTGAAAACGGGTCGAACATGCATAATAAGACCGATGTGGATACGCCCAAAAGGGCCATACGTGCGATAGAGATTGAAACTTATTATAAGGAACATCCGTCGGTTGAAGAGATATGCTATCATAAGGTCGATTCGGTCGTAATCGGCGTGGATATAGACCGTGACGAACGCAGGAAAAGAATAACCGAAAGACTGCGCAGGCGTCTTGACTCGGGCATGGCGGATGAAGTGAGATCTCTTATCGCGTCAGGGATATCCCCTGAAGATCTGATTTATTACGGTCTTGAATATAAGTACGTCACGGAGTTCGTCATAGGGCGTATATCATATAAGGAAATGTTCAGCTCTCTTGAGACGGCGATTCACCAGTTTGCAAAACGGCAGATGACGTGGTTTCGCGGTATGGAACGTAGGGGAACGAAAATCCATTGGATTGACGCGATGTTGCCTATTGACGAAAAGGTTAGTCTCGTGGCTGACATCTATAATAAGGAGTGTGATATTTAGACAGGTGAAATCATGATAACGGCAGATAATCGTTGGGGAGTGTTGTATTGTCCTAAGCACGGCCGCTCGGCATCTAAGAAAAGATGGGCTAAGATCGAGGCATGCTTGCGTGCTCAAGGTGTTGATTTCGACTTCGTTCAGAGCGAAAAGCAGGACGGAGTGGTAAGGCTCGTCAACATGTTTATTAGCAACGGTTATAAGACGATTGTGATCGTCGGCGGCGATTCCGCCCTTAACGATGCCGTTAATTGCCTGATGTCGGTGGATAAGGAGACGCGTGAGACGATATCGCTTGGGCTGATACCCAACGGCCTGATGAATGACTTTGCGCATTATTGGGGATTTAAGGAGAACGATGTCGAACAGACCGTTAAGTGGCTGAAGGAACGTCGTGTTAGGAAGATAGATCTCGGCTGCATACATTATACTAATGTAAAAGGCGAAAGGTGTCATCGCTATTTCCTGAATTGCGTAAATATAGGCTTGATATCCGCAATAATGAACTTGCGCAGGCAAACGAGGCGCTTGTTCGGCTCAAGGACATTGTCGTTTGTCGGTTCGTTGGTGCTAATGATATTCCAAAGGCTCGATTATAAGATGTCGTTGAAAATTAATTCTGACGTTATCAACCGCAAGGTCATGACCGTGTGCATAGGCAATGCATCAGGGTACGGACAGACTCCCAATGCGGTGCCTTATAATGGATTGTTGGACGTGTCGGTAGTTTACCATCCGGAAATGACTCAGCTTTTCGAGGGCTTTTACCTCTTAATAACAGGCAAGTTCCTCAATCATCACAGCGTGCATCCTTATCGCACGAGTGAGGTGCAGGTCAACGAGGCCGTGAAGGCTTTGGTGAGCGTTGACGGAAGATTGATACGGCTGCCGGTAGGGCCTTATAAGATAGGCGTAGAGCAGGAAGTGATTAATTTTCTGATACCTGAATAAATTATCGGTTTTATACTGTTTTGCGGTATTAAATGTACGTCTTATTCCTATAATTTTATGCCATTTATGGCGTCAGATGAAAAAAAATGATTTTTTTTTTGTCATAAAAAATAATTTTATTACCTTTGAAAGGTCTTTAAAGGCAATTGCTCTTATATGAGCTATTGTCTTGATTTTGATATTTGAAAACTTTAAATCTTTTATAATATACCATGAGTTATCTTAAATTTGAAAAGACTCTGATGACGAACTTGGAAGAATCGCTTTCAAGGGAATTGTTGCGTACCAATCGTTCGGGGGCTTATTCTTGTTCAACAATCGTGGATTGCAATACAAGTAAGTATCACGGATTATTGGTAGTGCCTGTTCCCGAGTTAGACGATGACAACCACGTGTTGCTTTCTTCCCTTGATGTCACGGTAATCCAGCATGGCGCGGAGTTTAATTTGGGCTTGCATAAGTACCAAGGCAACAACTATAGTCCTAAGGGGCATAAGTATATCCGCGAGTTTAATTGCGACAAGGTGCCTACTACCGTTTATCGCGTAGGAGGCGTTTTGCTGAAGAAGGAAGTCGTGTTCCAGCACTATGAGAACCGTATTCTCATACGTTACACGTTGATGGACGCGCACAGTGAGACGACATTAAGGTTTAAGCCTTTCCTTGCTTTCAGGAGCGTTAGGCAGCTGACGCACGAAAACGGCACGGCAAGCCGTGAGTTTCATGCGGTGGACAACGGCATCAAGACGCGTATGTACGCCGGTTATCCGGATTTATACATGCAGTTCAGCAAGGCTAATGAGTTTGTGTTCGTTCCTGACTGGTACAGAGGCATCGAGTACTCGAAAGAACAGGAAAGCGGATATGAGTTCAGCGAGGATTTGTATGTTCCCGGATATTTCGAGATGAACATCAAGAAAGGCGAGAGTATCGTTTTCGCAGCGTCTACGTCTGAAATTAAGACCGGCACGTTGAGGCGGCTTTTCGAGAAAGAAGTTGACGACCGTGCCCCGCGCGACAATTTCTTTCATTGCCTTGTCAATGCGGCCCATCAGTTCCATAACAGGACGAGTAAGGACGAACGCTACATCCTTGCCGGGTATCCGTGGTTCAAGTGCCGTGCAAGAGATACGTTCATATCGCTTCCGGGTTTGACGCTGGCTATTGACGAACAAGACTATTTCGAGCTTGTAATGCGGACTGCGGAGAGAGGCGTCCGCGAGTTTATGGCAGGCGAACCTTTAACTGTTAAGATTACCGAGCTTGACGAGCCTGACGTGTTATTATGGGCAGTATGGGCGATACAGCAATATGCCAAGTCCGTCGGCGACGAGAAGTGTCTTAGCATGTATGGCGAGTTGGTGAAAGACATGCTTTGTTTTATAATTGACGGTAACCATCCGAATCTTAGGCTCGATCCCAACGGACTTGTATATACTGACGGACACGACAAGCCGGTGACGTGGATGAACTCAACATTTAACGGCCGGCCCGTAGTGCCGAGAACGGGATACATTGTCGAGTTTAATGCTCTTTGGTATAACGCATTGAAGTTTGGGGCTAAGTTAGCCGCCTTTAAAGAAGACAACGTTAAGGCTGACGAATGGGAAAAGTTGGCTGAGTTGTGCAAACAATCGTTTGTTCCGACGTTTATGAACGATTACGGCTACTTGTTCGATTATGTTGACGGCAACATGATGGACTGGAGCGTGCGTCCAAATATGATATTCACGGTAGCGTTTGATTATTCGCCGTTGTCGCAAGACCAAAAGAAGAGCGTGCTCGACGTATGCACGCGTGAACTGCTCACTCCTAAAGGATTACGCTCGCTATCGCCGAAAAGCGGCGGTTACAACCCCATGTATGTCGGTGTGCAGCGTGATTATGCCTATCATCAGGGGACGGCCTGGCCGTGGCTCGGAGGCTTCTACATGGAGGCATGCCTTAAACTTTACAAGCGCACACGCTTGAGCTTTATTGAAAGGCAGATGGTGGGATATGAAGACGAGATGCTGATTAATTGTCTCGGAACGATACCTGAACTGTCTGACGGCAATCCGCCGTTCCGCGCCCGCGGTGCCATTTCGTTCGCAATGAACGTAGCCGAGATATTGAGGACGCTGAACCTGCTTGAAAAATATTCTTACGTAAAATAAAGGAGGAACGATATGAAAGTATTAATGTTTGGTTGGGAGTTTCCTCCTCACATTCTCGGAGGCCTCGGAACAGCCAGCTACGGTATAACTAAGGGGCTTTCAGAACAAAGCGACATGGAAATCACCTTTTGCCTTCCGAGGCCGTGGGGCGACGAGGACAAAAGTTTTATGAACGTAATTGCGATGAACGAGGTGCCTATCGTTTACCGTGACGTAAATTACGATTATCTTAAGAGTAGGCTGGGTAATATGACTACGCCTGAAATGTATTACAGCATGCGCGACCATATTTACGCCGATTTTAATTATATGTTGGTTAACGATTTGGGTTGCATCGAGTTTTCTGGCAAATACCTTGACAACCAGCTTCACAGCGAAATCAACAATTATTCGATTGTTGCGGGAGTAGTAGCGCGCCAGCAGAAGTTTGACATCATCCACGCGCATGACTGGTTGACGTATCCGGCAGGAATACACGCTAAGCAAATCAGCGGTAAACCGTTGTGCATACACGTGCATGCCACTGATTTCGACCGCAGCCGCGGAAATGTCAATCCAACTGTCTACTCTATAGAAAAAGACGGTATGGACAACGCCGACTGCATAATGTGCGTAAGCGAACTGACACGCCAAACTGTTATCAACCATTATTACCAAGACCCGCGTAAGTGCTTCACCGTACACAACGCCGTTTATCCCTTACGTCAAGAATTGCAGGACATACCGCGTCCGGACCATACGAACAAGGAGAAGATCGTGACGTTCCTCGGTCGAATAACAATGCAGAAGGGACCCGAATATTTCGTCGAGGCGGCCAATATGGTGCTTCACCGTACGCGCAACGTGCGATTCTGCATGGCCGGAAGCGGCGACATGATGGATGCAATGATTTACCTCGCCGCAGAGCGCGGCATTGCAGACCGTTTCCATTTCCCCGGATTCATGCGCGGCAAGCAGGTGTACGAATGCCTGAAAGACTCTGACGTATATGTGATGCCTTCAGTGAGCGAGCCTTTCGGAATATCTCCTCTTGAAGCCATGCAATGCGGCACTCCGAGCATCATATCGAAACAGAGCGGATGTGCTGAGATTCTGACGAACTGCATAAAAGTGGACTATTGGGACATACACGCACTTGCAGATGCCATTTACTCTATTTGCCATAACGACAGTCTTTTCAACTACCTGCAAACTGAAGGAAAGCGCGAGGTGGACCAAATAACGTGGGAAAAGGTCGGCTTGTGGATACGTGAGCTTTACGAGCGTACGTTAGGCATAAGAAGTTAAGGCAATATAGATAACTTTAAATCAATAAATCAACCAAAAAAGGAATAATGCAATGAAAACAATATGCTTATATTTTGAGATTCACCAGATCATACATCTCAAGCGCTATCGTTTTTTCGACATAGGCACGGATCATTATTATTATGACGACTACGAGAATGAACGTAGTATCAGTGACATCGCCGAACGTTCTTACATGCCGGCTCTCAATACGTTCCTCGAGATGATTAGGGCTAACGGTAAATACTTCAAGGTGGCGTTCTCTATTTCGGGCGTAGGCTTGGAACAGCTTGAGATGCATGCGCCGCAAGTAATTACCAAGTTACAGGAACTTAACGATACGGGGTGTGTCGAGTTCTTGGCCGAACCTTATTCCCACGGCCTTTCATCGCTTGTCAACGAGGAGGCCTTTGCCGCAGACGTAAAGAAGCAGGCGGCTAAGATGCAAGAGTACTTCGGAAAGAAGCCTACCGTATTGCGCAACTCATCACTCATCTACAGCGACGACATCGGCGGCCAGGCTGCGGCGATGGGCTTCAAGGGAATGCTGACCGAAGGGGCCAAACATGTGTTAGGCTGGAAATCGCCCCACTACGTATATAATTGCGCAATCGCTCCGAACCTAAAGCTCTTGTTGCGCGACGTTGACCTGAGCGACGACATCAGCTTGCGTTTTAACAATAGCGATTGGGAAGGATATCCTCTCTTTGCCGACAATTACATTAACCGGATAGCGTCGTTGCCTGACAACGAGCAGGTTATCAACATCTTCATGGAGCTTTCGGCTCTTGGCATAGCGCAGCCGCTATCGTCTAACATACTTGAGTTCATCAAAGCCTTGCCGATGTATGCTAAAGAGAAAGGCATCACGTTCTCCACTCCTACGGAGATATGCCTTAAGATGAACAGCGTGGGTGGTCTTGACGTTCCCGACACGTTGTCTTGGGTTGACGAGGAGCGTGACGTAAGCTGTTGGCTGGGCAACCCGATGCAGCGTGAGGCCTTTAACAAGCTATACAGCGTGGCCGACCGTTTGCGCATAGCTAATGACCCGCGTATCAATCAGGATTGGGACTATTTGCAGGCCAGCAATAATTTCCGCTTCATGACTACTAAGCCTTCCAACGTAGGTCTTGACCGCGGTATATACAGTTCGCCGTTTGACGCTTTCACCAATTATATGAACATCCTCGGAGACTTCATCAATCGTGTCAACTCACTGTATCCCGAGGACATCGATAACGACGAGCTCAATTCATTGCTCACAACCATTAAGAACCAGGGTGATGAGATCGAGATGAAAGACAAGGAGATTGTCCGTCTGAAGGCCAAAGTTGAAAAGATGGAGGCTGCCGAGGCTAAGCTCAAGGCAAAGGTGGAAAAGACCAAGACTACGACCACAAGGCGCACGGCCAAGAAAACAGCCGAGGCCGCAGATGACAAAAGAGAAGAATGACTTACATGCGGCAAAGCCGCTATGAATTGATTTTTGACAAGTAAGCCGCGTGAGCATCCGGACATTCCTGTGACGCTCATGCGGCTTGCTTGTTTTTTATCATGTAGCCATGCTCATATTTATCTGTAAGCTGCCGTTCGGCTTACTGTCGTTTCCTTACCTTTTTATCAAAATAAACGTGCTAAGTAAAACACGGCCTTTTAGCAAGTAAAAGGCTGCGAATGGAGAAACGAAAGGTTATGAACGGGCGTGTGAAAGACGGTCTTTTAGTCATCGGTTGTTACGCTTTGGCTTATCGTCTTGTTTTTCAGCATGTTCTTCACATCCGGTTATCATGTTGCCAATCTGTTCGAGCCTTGCGTTTGAGCCGGGTCGGGGATGAGCTTCATAATAGGCTGCCGCCGACTTGAAGTAATCGGCAGCCTCGGTCCAACGTTGCCTGAACATGTAGCAGAAGCCTAATTTATAAAGGACGTCGGCTCTTTCGTTTATGTTGCATACAAGTATTTTCCGCTCGTAAAGCGGAACGGCTTTGTCGTATTCTTGCAGGTTGAAGTGGCTCTCGGCCGCCATACCGTAATATACGCTGCGTTCGGCCGGGGCGTATGCGTCGAGATAAGGGATGGCGGCATCAAAGTAGCGGCAGGCCTGTTCGTATTCCCATTCGTGGAAATAGCATACGCCGATGTATGCCTTGAAGCGCGGATTGAGCTTGTAGCTCTTGTCTAATTTAACGAACATCATCAACGCTTCGTGATATTTGCCACCGGTGAAATAGTCAAGGGCCATTCCTAACTTCTGCGTATCCGTAAGCTCGTCTCCGCTTGGTTGTGCAGTGGCATTAGGATGTGTCAGCATGACTGCCGCAAACAACAATGCCGCTAATTTCATTTTGTGTAGAAGTCTATCAGATCTTGAAGTGCCTTTTGGCATACGGGGCAGAATTCCGGAGTGTCGTTGGAGCGCATCCTGCAGTCTTCCGTACCGCGGTATATGCCTTTTAGGCTGTATCCTGCGCCTTCATAAAGTCCTATTACGCTCCCTGCGCCTCGGCCGGTGACGGCGGGGGTGGGCACGGGGGTGCCTTTCGTAATCATGTCTTCCCATTTGCCGTGGAAATCCTTTAGTGTCGTGATGTTCCGTTCCCACGGTTCCACGTCGAGAGGATACATTGGGATTTGTTCGGATTCGTAAGCGTACTCGTCGGCCAATCCACCGAAGCTATGCCCAAACTCATGGACTACCACGGGCTTCGATTGCGCGTTGTGGGCAGCCGTCAGTACGTAAGAGTTGAGTATGCCGCCCCCTCCGTATTCAGCCGTGTTCACAAGTATGATGATGTGTTCGTAAGGAGTGCCGGCAAGAGCGTCGTGAAGGCGTCGAAGGTTGAGTGTCGTGAGGTAGCGGCTGCTGTAGAATGTGTCGAAATGCGAGCCTAAGGCCGTTGTCCTCCATAATCCTTTTGCAGGTTGGCTGGTGCCGCTGTCTTTTGATTCCGGCATCACGGCTATGATGTTAAACCTGTCTTTCGATGTCTTAAACGGCTCGTGGGCGAAAATAGCATCCATCGCAGATTTTGCGTCGTCGAGAAACACGTTCATCTCTTCTTTTCTGTAACCTTCGGCTACGAATGCTATCCGTATGCACCTTGACGTGTCGGCGGCTTGCTGCAGTGTGGCGTATGGGGTTATATGGTGCTCGCCGATGTGTTTTATCAGTATGTCACCAGGGGCTACCGTGTGCGTGTAAGCCGCAACCGTCCGCCTGCGGTTGTCGTATAATTCTACGGTTATGTCTGCCGAGTCTTTCGGCATAGGCACGAGGAATACGTTTTCAAAAGCACGCGACGGGCCGGCCGCTTCGTCGTATGTCAGCCATTCTTGAAAAAGGGTGGAGAACGAGTTGCAGTAAATTACCTCTTCGCTGCCGTGCGGCCTTACGGTAATCCTGCCGTTCCCTTCTACCGGAGTCTCGTCAAGTCTTTGTCTTTTGCCGTACCACCGTGGTATCGAGTAAGCATCTGCAAGACTTATCTCCTGTCTTGTCTTGTTGCCGGAGAATATGTAGTCAAGCCTGAGTGTACGGTCTGTGAATTTCTCGTCGAAGCCTTGCGCAAGGCTGCTCGCCGTCGTAAACGCGAACATTACGAGCAGGATGTATGACAGTTTGTTCATGTTGTAAACTTAAGTGGTGTTGATTTTTAATTGGGCAAGGCGTTGAGTGCGGATACGACATCCTGTGGCTTAATACGCCGCTTTGCCCTATATGTCGTTTTATTTGAACGGACATGCTTTCATCAAGTTTTTGACGTATTCCCTTGTCCAGTCTTTCTCGTGCAGCCTCATTCCGTCGTATTTCAGAATGTCTATGTCCATTTTTACAATGTTGTCGGCGCGCGCGCGCTTATTGTTTCCGCACAGGCTCTCAATTTGTTTCAGGCTCCTGCCTAACTGCTCCAGCTTGAGCGAAGTGCGGATGAAGACGAGGCAGTTGAGAAATAAGTCAGACTCTATGCCTATCGGGCTGGTCCATACCTCCTCGCTGAACATGGTGTCAGGCCCGAAGGCGTTGCGTATTTCCGTCTTAGCCCTTAGCATGCATGCCTCTTGGTCGTAGTTGCTGCCGAGCGAAATTATGAGCTCTTTCTTTTCCGTCATGTCTTATGTGGCTTAATCGTGTTACGGCTGTAGCCGGACGGCACGACCTTAAGGCTTAGCGGTCTTGGCTAAAAACATTTCGGCCTTCTTCAAGTCTTCGGGCGTGTCGATACCGATGGTTTCAGTATCGGTTATTCCAACCTTGATCTTGTATCCGTTTTGCAGCCATCTTAGCTGTTCAAGACTTTCGGCGATTTCGAGGCTCGATTGCGGCAGGCGCGTTATTTCTTCCAACACGTTGCTGCGGTAAGCGTAGAGGCCTATGTGTTTCAGGTAGTTGAAGTTGTTGATCCAATTATGTTTTTCCGTATTTCTAATATAAGGTATGACGCTTCTGCTGAAATACATTGCAAATCCATTGTTGTCGCATACGATTTTAGGCGAATTAGGGTTTTCAAGGTCGTTTATCGTGTTTTTATCCGTAAACGGGCGTCCCAGCGTGGCAATCATTGTCTGTTCGTCGTCGAAACATCTGCATACGGTCGTTATCTGAGACTCGTGAATGAAAGGTTCGTCACCCTGTATGTTGATTACCACGTCGAATGTCTTGTCTGTTTTCCTTACGGCTTCTTCCACTCTGTCGGTTCCGCTTTTATGGTTAGGCGAAGTCATCACGGCGTTACCGCCGAAAGCTGCGACCGCATTGAAAATCCTCTCGTCGTCGGTGGCTACGTATACGTTGTCGAGCACTTTTGCCGCTTGCTCATACACTCTTTGTATTACGGTTTTGCCCCCCAACATTGCAAGCGGCTTTCCCGGAAAGCGCGTTGAGGCGTATCTTGCTGGTATTATGCCTACGAAATTCATGTTCCAAATGATTTAATATTTTTACAAAGATACTAATATTTCCCAATAAATGTGGTCGTCATGCTGATTTTTAATAAATATTTTTGGCATGTGACGATTTTTTATTACTTTTGGTGATAAATTTAAAATGACAAAGTGTGAAGAACTATATATTGCTTTTAGTGTTATCGGTTTTACCGTTGTTCGGCTACGGACAGAAAATAACTTTGGGCTCGTGCGAGACGAGGGACGGTGGTGAATATCAAGGTGAAATGGTGTCGGGTAAGCCTCATGGTAAAGGCAAAACCGTATATAAGAACGGTGATACGTATGAAGGCTCTTACGTTAAGGGCAAGCGGCAAGGTTATGGTGTATATACGTTTTCCGACGGGGAAAAGTATGACGGCGAATGGTTTCAAGACCAGCAGCATGGCCGTGGCACGTATTATTTTATGAATAACAATAAGTACGTAGGCCTGTGGTTCCGTGATTACCAGCAGGGCCACGGCGTGATGTATTATTATAACGGCGATAAGTATGACGGAGAATGGCATCAGGACAAACGCAACGGGAAAGGAAAGTACACATATAGCGGCGGTGCTTATTACGAAGGAGAATGGAAGGACGACAAGAAGAGCGGCAAGGGCTTCTTTGATTGGGCCGACGGCACCACCTACGACGGGATGTGGCTTGACAACATGCGCTCAGGCCACGGCACTAACAAGTACGCCGACGGCGATGTGTATGTCGGCGAATGGCTCGACGACGTGCAGAATGGCAAGGGCATCTATCGATTCCGCAACGGCGATACGTATGAAGGTGATTACGTAAGGGGACAGCGTACCGGTGAAGGCATATTCACGTTCGCCAACGGCGACCGTTACACCGGCCATTTTACTGGTGGCGGTAAAGACGGCTACGGCATATTGCAATGGAAGAACGGCGACGTGTACAGTGGATATTGGAAGGATGACAAGCAAAACGGTCACGGCAAACTTACCAAGAAGAACGGCGACGTGTACGAGGGCGACTTTAAGAACGGCATGTTCGACGGCGAAGTGATAATCCATTATGCTGACGGCTGCAAGTTCAAGGGCGTTTACCGTAACGGTAAGCGCAACGGCGCGGCACTCGAAGTTGACAAGGACGGTAAGCGCTTTGAAGGCACGTATAAAGACGATTTGCGTGACGGTAAGTATGTCGAGAAAGACCGTGACGGCAACATCGTTTCACAGGGAATGTATATTTTAGGAAACAGAGTTCAATAATCATTTAAATTTTAATGTTATGGTAATAGACACGCTTGAGAATCTGGAAAAATATGTTTCGCTGAATCCTTTATTCAAGGATGTCGTAGATTTCATTAAGTCTAACGATCTTAACGCTCTTGAAACCGGAAAACATGAAATAAAGGGTTCCGACTTATTCGTTAACATACAGAATGCCAAAGGCAAGAGCAAGGAAAAAGCCGTGCTTGAAACCCATAAGCAGATGATAGACATACAGATACCTCTCAGTTCGGCCGAGACTTATGGATATACGCCTTTGTGCTGTTTGCCCGAGGCCGAGTATAATGAGGCGAAAGATATTACTAAATACGAAGGTGCCGCCGACACTTACGTAACGTGCAAGCCTGGCGAGTTTGCCATATTTTTTCCTCAGGACGGTCATGCGCCTTGCATAACTGACGCCGAAGAGATACGCAAGGCTATTTTCAAGGTAAAGGCTTGACGGAAATTCAGACTATCGGGATTCAAATAAAATTTTACGCATAATGGTTAATAGGAAAACCAAGTCGGCAAAACCGACGGATAATACAAAGGTGGAGGCAGTAAGGCCGAAACATATAGGCCTGGTTGCTAACGACGGCTATCTTGCTCCGTATGAAGACGCAATAAGAGGTCGTCACGACCATGCGGTATGGAAATTGAACCAATTGACCCGTAACGGGAAAGACACATTGGAGAGCTTTGCCAGCGGCTATGATTATTATGGCTTGCATAAGGTGGCTCGGGGCTGGGTGTTCAGGGAATGGGCGCCCAACGCTACGGAAATATATCTCGTAGGCGATTTCAATAATTGGCAGGAAACAGAGCGTTATAAAGCCAAGAGGATAGAAGGCACCGGTAATTGGGAACTCAAGATATCCGAGAAAGGCATGAAGCATGGCGATCTGTACAAGATGCATGTATATTGGAACGGAGGTCACGGAGAGAGGATTCCTGCGTGGGCGCAACGGGTTGTGCAAGATGACGCGACGAAAATATTTTCCGCTCAAGTATGGAATCCTGAGAAACCTTACGTTTGGAAAAAGCGTAAGTTCAAGGCATCAAAGAATCCTTTATTGATATACGAGTGCCATATAGGCATGTCGCAAGACGCTGAGAAGGTAGGCACGTACACTGAATTTAAGGACAACGTATTGCCTCGGATTATCGCCGACGGATACAACTGCATTCAGATAATGGCGATACAAGAACACCCGTATTACGGTTCGTTCGGCTATCATGTCAGCAGCTTTTTCGCAGCGTCTAGCCGCTTTGGAACACCCGAAGAGCTTAAGGCCCTCATCGACGAGGCTCACCGCAACGGCATAGCCGTGATAATGGACATTGTGCACAGCCATGCGGTAAAGAACGAGGTGGAAGGTCTCGGTAACTTGGCCGGTGATCCCAACCAATATTTCTATCCCGGTGACAGGCACGAACATCCGGCATGGGACAGTCTTTGCTTCGATTACGGCAAGGATGACGTAATACATTTCTTATTGAGTAATTGCAAATATTGGATGAAGGAATACCACTTCGACGGTTTCCGCTTCGACGGTGTGACGTCGATGTTGTATTACAGTCACGGTCTGGGCGAGGCTTTCTGCAATTACGGAGATTATTTTAACGGGCACGAGGACGATAACGCCATTTGTTATCTGACCCTTGCAAACAAGCTGATCCATGAAATCAATCCTGACGCCATCACCATTGCCGAGGAGGTAAGCGGCATGCCCGGGCTTGCGGCCAAGTTCGAGGACGGTGGTTTCGGCTTCGATTACCGTATGGCGATGAACATTCCTGATTATTGGATAAAGACAATCAAGGAGAAAAAAGATGAGGACTGGAAGCCGAGCAGCATCTTCTGGGAAGTGAAAAACCGGCGTCCCGATGAAAAGACGATCAGCTATTGCGAAAGCCACGATCAAGCCCTTGTAGGCGATAAGACTATTATCTTCAGGCTGATTGACGCCGACATGTATTGGCATTTCAAGAAGGGCGACGAGAATGAGACCGTACATCGCGGTATTGCGTTGCATAAGATGATACGGCTTGTCACGGCCGGAGCCATTAACGGCGGTTATCTAAACTTTATGGGTAACGAGTTCGGTCATCCGGAGTGGATTGATTTCCCGCGTGAAGGCAACGGATGGAGCTACAAGTATGCGCGCCGCCAGTGGAATTTGGTAGACAATCATGACCTGTGCTACCATTATTTGGGCGACTTTGACCGTGAGATGCTTAAGGTGTTGAAGAGCGTGCGCAATTTCCAAAAAACTCCCGTACAGGAGATTTGGCATAACGACGGCGATCAAATATTGGCGTTCATGCGCGGTGATTTGGTGTTTGTGTTTAATTTCAGTCCTACGCGTTCGTTCACCGATTACGGCTTCCTTGTTCCTACCGGTGCTTATGACGTAGTGTTGAACACGGATTCTAAGGCTTTCGGAGGCAACGGTTTGGCCGACGACACGATGACGCATGTCACCAACTATGACCCGCTTTACGTTAAGGATCATAAAGAGTGGCTGAAGTTATACATTCCTGCACGCTCGGCTGTAGTCTTAAAGAAGAATTGACATGGCTTATAAATCAAAGGAGGACAATAGCACATTGCTTCAAACGGCGTGTGCTATTGTCTTCATGATATTTGTTTTCGCATACCTGTATTTTTTCCAAAGCGATTTGCTTTCAATGATCCAGCACGTCTTATCGGGAGGTACTACCCACTATGATAAGACCGTTGGCGCCGTGGTTATCACTCTCGTGCTTTATCTCGTCCAAATGGGAGCGAGAAGGCTTGGGGGCGTCGGCGGCGATTATTATGCGTTCACATATTTCCCCTCGTTGGTGTTGCTTACGGCGTTGACCGGCGTCGATCCTGATTTTACCGATATGCCGTTACGTAAGTTTTGGCTGTGGTTCGCGCCGTTGGCCGTCGTAGGATATGTCGCGTCTGCCGTTTATCTTAAGGCGAGGCCTGCGTCGCAGTCGTCAAGACCTGCATCCACCGTCGCCGGCGTGTTATGGAAGAATCTGCTCGTAATGGCCGTCATGTTCATTGCCGTGTGCTTATGCGGCAACAGCAACGCTGTTTTCCATTATCGGTTGAGAATGGAAGGCCTGCTTAATTCAGACGAATACGAGAAGGCTTTGCGCGTGGGCGAGAAGTCGGACGATACTGACGCAAGTCTTACCATGTTGCGTATTTACGCTTTATCGAGAAGCAAGCAGCTCGGCGAACGTTTGTTTGAGTATCCCGTCGTGGGCGGTTCGGACGCCTTGTTACCGGGAAACGACGGTGTAAGATGCCTGTTTTTTCCTGAAAGCAGGATTTTCAGGCGGCTCAGCATACGCAAGAAGGGCGTGATGAGGCCCATGGATTATCTGCTGTATATCGAGAAGAACGGGCTGGCAATGAAGTCGGCCACCGATTACATATTGTGCGGATATTTGCTTGACCGGAATCTTGACGGCTTCGTAAACGCCATAAGGGGCAAATATAATCTGACTTCGTCCGAGCTTCCCAAGCATTATAAGGAGGCGCTTACGCTATACACCCATTTGAGGGCCAATCCCGTGTTGGTGTATCATAGCGAGGTGATGGATGCCGATTATGCCGATTTCCAAAACCTTGAAAAGAAGTATTCCGACGAGCGTGAGCGTATGTCGTATGTCAGGGATACTTACGGTGACACGTATTGGTTTTATTATTTTTACGAAACGGGAGACGCTAAGCCTCAGTGAACGGTCAAGGCGGCGGGCGGCACATACTGTTGTCTGAGTCTTAGCGCTTCGCCGTTTCAGCCGTTCACGGGCTTGCTCCCGATGCTTACCCGGCGTTTTGCCTTTCATGCAGAAAGCCAAAACGGTTTCTTATTTTATCCGTACATGTCCGTAGCCTACAAGCCTGTCGGCGCGTTCGCCTTGTCCCCTGTAATACACTAAGGCTTGGTAAGTGTTCTCCGTTTGGTAAAAGCTACCTTCCGACGGTACCGTCCGGCTCGTCCCGTTGCCGTCTACCAAGACGAACTGGTATGAGTAGTAGCCTTGCTTCTGTAGCACCGATGCCTTGTAGCATCCGGCCGTGTCGTCGTAATTCATCCTGTATTCGGGCGTAAACTGCCCGTTGGTCCAAGCTCCATTCAGGTAGATTTCGCCGTCGATGTCTTGCGCCGTGTGCAGCACGTAGTTTACGTAGACGTACTCAGACGCTACGTCGTTTTCGATGTTGTCGCTGTTTCTTATGTAAAATGCGCCGTTGGCATCCTCGTCGTACACGTAGTTCAGGCGCGGCTCGCAGGCATAAGGATAGGCCTGATAGTCGGTTCCGTCCCATACTATGCGGTCTATGCCCATCGTAGGGTGTGACACGTCAAGAATCTCAAACTTGCGGTATTCGTTGCCCGCCTCGAATATCATGTCCCTGTTGTGTTCCCATTTCAGCCCGTCGGGCATTATGTATTGTGGCTTCGGGTTAATCCTTGCATTGTCCCATCTCCTGTTTTGCATTACTACGGTCTTAATCTGCGATGACGGGTCGTTTACGTTGAGCCGTCCGTAGTTTACCTGCATGTCCACCTGCTGGTGGCTTTTGTTTATGTCGATGTCGGTGTTGGATGTCACGCTCAGCCCTACCGAGGCCGCCTGTTCCACCACCATGAAGCATGCCGAGAGCACAGGGCGTCCGCCGTCGTTCTCGTCAATCACGGTCAGCCTGTAGTTGCCGCTCATTTTCAGTGCGCACCGCTCGTTGGGTATGTGCAGCTTGTAGTGGGTGTACAGTATGTTGGTGTTCACCGACTCCTCGTAGTCTTCAATGGTGTTGCCCTCTTGGAATCCGGCAACGTAGTCGCTTGAAAACAGTTCTTCGGAAACGGTCCAGTCGGCCTCGCAGTGCTCTATCTTGTAAGCATACCTGTGGTAGGTGTGCGTCAAGTCGTCAAAGCTTATGTTGATCCTGTTTTCCGGTCCGTCGGCTCCTAACGTTATTACGGGCAGAGCCATCCAGTCGTCGCCGGCAACTACCTGAAGCGAGGCTATGCCTTTGTCGTATATCTCGTTGTTTTGTCCGTATGAGGCGTTGGCCGCCGACACTGCGAGTATCAAATAGAGTAACGTTTTCTTCATGATATTTTTTTATTTTATAACGTCGTTATTGCCGTTTTATTGTACCTTGCGCCGTGCGCGACGGTTGCGTTGGCGTGTTACGGGCTGATAGGTCATAGCGCAGGCTTATTCGTTATGCGGTAAAAAGTCATGACAAAATAAAATTCCGAAATAGAAAATGAAGAGTTTTAATAAGTTAAATCCAGCTCTGCTAAAGTATGATTTATTAACGTTTATTAATATAATCGGCGCTTGTTTAAATTCTTAAAGACTGCTTTTCAGCCTGTAAATTACGGCTTAATGCCGTGCGAAAGGCGGCTGATTGCGGCATCAAAGGCATCCTTTTGCCTGAGTATGGGTGTCTTTTTTAGTGTATTGATATGCCGCTTGCGTGCTAAACTGTTGGTTGTCAATGTGTTGGCAACGAATGCCGAAAACTGCGTTTCTTCCGTGCCGGCATGGGCTTGGCGGTGGAGACGCCTGTTCAGGGAGCGTCATTGGTTATTGTCAGGCGTGCCAAGATTACTTTAAGCGGCCGTTGCCGGGATTTCGACACATCCTCAGCCGTTGTTGTGATAAAGCGTGATAAATTTATTATTTATCGTCACGTTTTGTATTAAATATCGAATTTGTAAGGTAAATGTGTTTGCTAATCCGAAGTTTTTTAATACTTTTGCAAGCGGGAAAAGAATTATCAGGATGAAATAACAACATAAGCGTATGAGACCTACCGCCATATTGCTGCTCCACTGTCCCGACAAGCGAGGGATAATAACGGAGATAACAAAATTCATAACCGACAACAACGGCAACATCGTCTACCTCGACCAGTACGTTGACCGTCAAGACGGAGTGTTCTTCATGAGGCTGGAGTGGGAGCTCGACGGCTTCGTAATTCCGCGCGAGAAGCTGAAAGACTATTTCCAGACGCTTTACGCAACGCGCTACGATATGACGTTCAGCCTGTATTTCAACGACGTAAAGCCTCGCATGGCCATATTCGTCAGCAAGATGAGCCATTGCCTTTACGATCTCCTTGCCCGCTACAACGCAGGCGAATGGAACGTAGAGATACCGTGCATAGTGAGCAATCACGACGACCTTAGGTATGTGGCCGAGCAGTTCGGCATACCTTACCACGTGTGGCGGATAAACAAGGACCATTCAAACAAGGAGGAAGTGGAGCGCGCCGAGATGGAGCTGCTGGCCGGTGAGAGGGTCACGTTCATAGTGCTTGCGCGCTACATGCAGATAATCAGCGAACGGATGATCGACGCTTATCCGCATAATATCATCAACATCCACCACTCGTTCTTGCCGGCCTTCATAGGCGCCAAGCCTTATCATCAGGCCTGGGAGCGCGGGGTGAAGATAATAGGGGCCACGAGCCACTACGTCACCACGGAGCTTGACGCAGGCCCCATAATCGAGCAAGACGTGGTGCGCATTACGCATAAGGACACGCCCGAGAGCCTCGTGCTCAAGGGGCGCGATTTGGAGAAGATAGTGCTCAGCCGCGCGGTGACGAAGCATATCGAGCGTAAGATACTGACATATAACAACAAGACGATAATATTCAGCTGACAAGATAGCAGGAATGAACGTAGCAGTGGTGAAATACAATGCGGGCAACGTGTATAGCGTGGTGAACGCCTTGCGCAGGCTCGGGGTGGAGCCGGTGTTGACAGACGACGCCGGGGCCATACGGTCGGCCGACAAGGTGGTGTTTCCCGGTCAGGGTGAAGCGGCCGGAGCCATGACCTACCTGCGCTCGCACGGTTTGGATACGGTAATAAGGAGCTTGCGGCAGCCGGTGCTCGGAATATGCATCGGCCAGCAGTTGCTTTGCCGCCGCTCGGAAGAGGGCGGTACTGAATGCCTCGGAGTGTTTGATGCCGACGTGCTGAGGTTCAGGCCTTCGTGTCATGAAGACAAGGTCCCGGCTATGGGCTGGAACTCGTTGCACGGTATGAAGTCGCCGCTGTTCGACGGTTTGGCCGACGGCGCGCCGTTCGTTTACTTCGTGCATAGTTATTATGTGCCGCTTTGTCCTTTCACCGTAGCCACGGCCGATTACATACTGCCGTATAGCGCAGCGATGCACAAGGACAACTTTTATGCCACACAGTTTCATCCAGAGAAAAGCGGGACGGTAGGCGAAACGATATTGCGTAATTTCCTTGAAAAGACGTGATAAGTACCAAAAAATAGTATAACCCCATAACCTCATAACCCCATAACCCCATAACCCCATAACCCCAAAAACATGATAACCCTTATACCGGCAATAGACATAATCGACGGCAAATGCGTGCGCCTCACTAAAGGCGACTACGGCTCAAAGACCGTTTATAGCGGCTCGCCTGTTGATATCGCGAAGATGTTCGAGCAGGCCGGAATGAAGCGTCTGCACGTGGTAGACCTTGACGGTGCGAAGTCAAGACACGTAATAAACATCGACGTGTTGAGAAGCATAACTTCGCAGACGGGGTTGGAGGTGGATTTCGGCGGCGGCATCAAGACCGACGACGACATAATGAAAGCGTTTGACAACGGCGCGGCAATGGTGACCGTAGGTTCGGTAGCCGTGACCGATAGTGACATGTTCGCCAGATGGCTCGAGCGGTTCGGTCCCGAGCGCATCATCCTCGGCGCCGACGTGCGCGACGGGAAGATCTGCATCAACGGCTGGCGCGAAGACACGGCTGAAGACATAATAGCGTTTCTGTCGTATTATGTCGGCAAGGGCGTAAGGCACGTGCTTTGTACGGACATATCTAAGGATGGCATGCTTGCAGGCCCGTCGTTCGACTTGTACGGCAGGATACTCAAGGCCTTTCCCGATATCGACCTGATAGCGAGCGGCGGCGTGTCTTCGGTCGACGATATCAGGCGCCTTGCCTGTGAAGGCGTGCCGTCGGTGGTTTTCGGCAAGGCCGTTTATGAAGGCAAGATAGACGTAAGTACGCTTGTCGGAGAGCTTTCGGGCGGTATGTAGCGGCGTGAGACCGGGCGACTCGCATGTTCCAAACGACTTAAAACTCAGTAGATGACTATGACGAAAGGACTTGCTAAAAGAATAATACCGTGTCTTGACGTAAAAGACGGACAGACCGTGAAGGGAACCAACTTCGTCAACCTTCGCAGTGCCGGCGACCCCGTGGCACTGGGCAAGGCTTACAGTGACGCAGGGGCCGACGAGCTGGTGTATCTCGACATTACCGCAAGCAGCGAAGGGCGCAAGACCTTTACCGACGTGGTGACGCGTGTGGCGATAGAGATCAACATTCCGTTCACTGTGGGCGGCGGCATAAGAGATATTGCCGACGTAGAGAGGCTGCTCTGTGCCGGCGCCGACAAGATCAGTGTCAACAGCGCAGCGTTGCGCCGCCCGGAGCTGATCGACGACATCGCGCGGCGGTTCGGCTCGCAAGTCTGCGTGTGCGCCATCGACGCCAAGTGTGACGGCGGCCGGTGGACATGCTATCTTAACGGCGGCCGAGTGTCTACGGGCATCGACCTGTTTGCTTGGGCTAAGGAAGCTCAAGAGCGCGGCGCGGGTGAGATATTGTTTACCAGCATGAACCATGACGGAGTGAAAACCGGCTATGCCAACGACGCTTTGGCACGACTCTCCGCCATGTTGGGCATACCCGTGATAGCAAGCGGCGGCGCAGGCGCGAAGGAACATTTCCGTGACGCTTTTACCGTAGGCAAGGTCGACGCGGCTTTGGCCGCAAGCGTATTTCATTTCGGCGAGATACTAATCGGCGATTTGAAGCGTTATCTTTGTGACGAAGGCGTCAACGTGAGGATTGTGTAACGTAAAAACGGATATTACTTAACAATGAATATAGATTTCGAGAAGATGAACGGGTTGGTGCCCGCCGTAGTGCAAGACTTCCGGACGATGAAGGTCTTGATGCTTGGCTTCATGAACGAGGAAGCGTTTCGGAAGACCGTGGCAACCAATAAGGTCACCTTTTACAGTAGAAGCCGGAAATGCCTTTGGACAAAAGGAGAGACGTCAGGCAATTACCTTAATGTCGTCAGCATACTTAATGATTGCGACAATGACACGCTGCTGATAAAGGCCGTGCCCGACGGCCCTGTGTGCCATACGGGTGCCGACACCTGTTGGGGTGAGGCTAACAAGCCTGTTGCGTCAGCCTTCCTCTCAGAGCTTCAGGACTTTATCGAGAAGCGTCGTGAAGAGATGCCCGAAGGCTCTTACACTACAAGCATGTTTAACGACGGTGTGAACAGGATAGCCCAAAAGGTTGGCGAGGAGGCCCTTGAGACTGTCATAGAGGCCGTTAACGGCAGCAACGAGCGGATGATTTACGAGGCTTCTGACATGTTTTATCATCTTATCGTCTTGCTTACGGCTAAGGGCGTGCGCATAGAGGATGTGATAAGTGAATTGCGTAGCCGCCACCAGCCGGGCTGGCACAAACATTGATATCGGAATAACGTATAACTGAATATGTTTATAGAATATAAAAACGTAAATGTCTATCAGGGCGACGTGCTCGTGCTCGGCGGCGTTGACTTTCACGTAGATGAAGGTGAGTTTATATATATAATAGGTCATGTAGGCTCGGGAAAAAGCAGCTTGCTTAAGACTTTGTACTGCGAACTTGACATCGACGAAGGCGAACAGGCCGTAGTGCTGGGGCGCAATCTGCTGAAAGTGAAGCGCAAGGAAGTGCCGGCCTTACGTAAGGAACTGGGCATAATATTCCAGGACTTTCAGCTGCTACACGACCGCAGCGTGTATAAAAACCTGCAGTTCGTATTGAAGGCCACGGGCTGGAAAAGCAGGAAAGACATGGACGAGCGCATAGGCGAAGTGCTTGACGCGGTAGGCATGGCCGACAAGAGGAATAAAATGCCTTACGAGCTTTCAGGCGGCGAACAGCAGCGCATAGCAATAGCGAGGGCCATACTTAACCGGCCGAAGATAATCATAGCCGATGAGCCTACGGGCAATCTCGACCCGGAGACGGCTGACAACATCGTAAACCTGCTTAAGCAGATAAGCCTCAAGGGTACGGCCGTAGTAATGTCGACGCATAATCTGCCGATGCTCGACAGATATCCGGGCATAGTGTACGAGTGCGGTGAAGGCAGGATGACGGACGTGACTGCAAGGTATAACCGGATTGACATATCCGAGCAGTGACATGACGACCTGACTTACGCGGTATTTAAAAGTATTATTGAAAATTAATATAATAAAAAAACGATATGAAAGTAATGAAATTCGGAGGCACGTCGGTTGGCTCTCCGGAACGTATGAAGCATGTATCTTCATTGATAACAAGTAGTGGCGAACCTGTGTTGGTAGTGTTGTCAGCAATGTCGGGCACGACCAATTCGCTGATAGAGATATCCGATTATCTGTATAAAAAGAATCCCGAAGGGGCCAACGACGTAATAAATCGTTTGGAGAATATCTATATGCGCCACGTGGAAGAGCTGTACTCCACGGATGAATGGAAAAACGAAACACGTAGCTTCCTGCGAGGCGAGTTCGATTATTTGCGCTCGTTCACGAAAGACCTCTTCACCAGTTTCGAGGAAAAGAGCATCGTGGCGCAAGGAGAGATCATCAGTACGAACATGGTGAACAATTACCTGAAAGAGTGCGGCGTGAAGACAGTATTGCTTTCGGCTTTGGATTACATGCGCACTGATAAGAACGCCGAGCCTGATTCGGCTTATATAAAAGACAAGCTGACCAAGCTCTTGGAGCAGAATCAAGGCCAGCAGATTTACATTACGCAGGGATTCATCTGCCGGAATGCTTATGGCGAGATTGACAACCTGCAGCGTGGCGGCAGCGATTACACGGCATCTTTAATCGGCGCAGCCGTGAATGCAGACGAGATACAGATATGGACGGATATTGACGGAATGCACAATAACGACCCACGCGTTGTAGACCGGACTGAGGCCGTGCGCCAGCTTCATTTCGAGGAAGCTGCGGAGTTGGCCTATTTCGGTGCGAAGATACTGCATCCCACGTGCGTGCAACCGGCAAAGTTCGCAGGCATACCCGTGCGCCTCTTGAATACAATGGACCCGACGGCTCCCGGCACGATAATAAACAATGAGACTGTAGCTGGTAAGATAAAAGCCGTGGCGGCGAAAGACAACATCATCGCCATTAAGATTAAGAGCAGCCGCATGCTTCTGGCGACGGGATTCCTTCGCAAGGTGTTTGAGATCTTCGAGAGCTACCAGACACCGATAGACATGATTGCGACGAGCGAGGTAGGCGTGTCTATGAGTATAGATAACGACGCCCACCTTAACGACATCGTGGCAGAATTGAAGAAGTACGGCACCGTGACCGTAGACCGCGACATGTGTATTATCTGTGTCGTAGGAGACTTAGACTGGAGCAACGTAGGCTTTGAAACATTAGCTACTGACGCAATGAAGAATATTCCGGTTAGAATGATTTCTTACGGCGGAAGCAATTACAACATCTCTTTCTTAGTGCGTGAGTCGGATAAGAAGCGTGCATTGCAAAGTCTGAGCGACACGCTGTTCAATGATAAAAAGTGAAAATGGAAATGAAAGGTGATTTTCCCATAGGAAAGTTCAGTGAAATAGAAACTCCGTTTTATTATTACGATACGGACTTATTGCGCAAGACATTGCGTGAAATAAACGCAGAAGCCGGTAAATACGATGGCTTCTGCGTGCATTATGCCGTAAAGGCCAATGCCAATCCGAAATTGCTTAACGTCATTTGTCAGGCCGGGCTTGGGGCCGACTGCGTAAGCGGAGGCGAGGTCAAGGCGGCTGTTGATTCGGGCTTCTCGCCGGATAAGATAGTCTTTGCCGGAGTAGGCAAGAGCGAAAAGGAGATAAACTTGGCTTTAGACAAAAACATATTTTGCTTTAATGTGGAGAGCGAACCGGAGCTTGACGTGATAAACGAGCTTGCGGGGAAGAAAGGAAAGGTGGCGCGCGTGGCGTTCCGTATTAACCCGAACGTGGGTGCGCATACCCATGCGAACATAACCACCGGGTTGGCAGAGAATAAATTCGGAATAGCTATGTGCGATATGGAACGTATCATTGAAAAAACGTTAGCACTGGCGAATGTCAAGTTTGTCGGGTTGCATTTCCATATCGGTTCGCAAATTTTGGACATGGGGGATTTCGCCGCGCTATGCAACCGCATAAATGATTTGCAGAGTCGGCTAGAGGCGCGTCATGTCAAGGTGGAGAATATAAATGTAGGAGGAGGGCTGGGCATTGACTATACCCATCCTAACAAAGTGCCGTTGCCTGATTTCAAGGCTTACTTCGGTACGTATGCCCGACATCTGAAATTGCGCAAGGGGCAGAAACTGCATTTTGAGTTGGGCCGTTCGGTTGTCGGACAATGTGGCACATTGGTGTCAAGGGTGTTATATGTCAAACAAGGCACGGCTAAGCAGTTTGCCATAATTGATGCCGGAATGACCGATCTTATTCGTCCGGCACTTTATCAGGCGTACCATAAGATTGAGAACATCACGAGTGACGGACCTATGACTACTTATGACATCGTTGGCCCGATATGCGAGTCGAGCGATGTGTTTGCTAAGGCAATGGACGTAAACGAGTGTCATCGCGGTGACATGCTTGCAATCCGTTCCGCAGGAGCGTATGGCGAAATAATGGCTTCGCAATATAATTGCCGCCCCCTGCCTAAAGGTTATACCACGGAAGACCTGTTGTGAATTAAAAAGTGTTGACCGGCAATATATAATAAGGTGTTACAATTATGATTGTTGACAATATAACGATAGTAATTTGTGCGGTTTTGATAGTGCTTGTCGTGTTGTCGTCGTTGTTGGATTTGTTTTTTAAGAAAATCCCGACAAGCGGGGATGAGGACGGGCAGGGGAGTGACGCTTGCCAGCCTGTTTCGGTTATTATAATCTGTGACAACAATGCCGAAGAATTAAGGACCAACCTGCCTGTATTCTTAGAACAAGACTATCCTGCAGGTTATGAGCTTATCGTTGTGATCGACAAGGATGAGGACGGTAGTGGAGATGTGTTAAAAACGTTTAGCTCGTATCCAAACTTATACACTACGTTCGTTCCTGAGACTTCACGCTATATGAGCAGGAGAAAACTTGCCATAACGCTGGGAGTCAAGGCCGCTAAGAATGAATGGGTGCTGTTGACCGATGCAACGTGCCGTCCGGCATCTGATAAATGGATAAGCCGCATGGCATCAGGATGTTCTAAGAATGTGGACATTGTGCTCGGTTATAGCAATTATTCGTGCGATGACGCTAATTTTAAGGTGTTCTACCGTTTCCATCGTGAATATGCGCTCTTGCGTGAGGCTTTGGGAGGTACGGCATACGGAATGGCTGGTAACAACCTGATGTTCCGTAAAAGTATGTTCATGAAAGGAAATGGTTTTCAAGGAAACCTGAAATACCTTAGAGGCGAGTATGAGTTTATTGCGAACAAATATTCAAGAGAAGACAATGTGGCAATTGAGATTCATCCCGAGAGCCATTTGTCTGATGCCCCGTCTTCGACGAAGGCTTGGCGTAACATGAACGTCTTTTATGTTGAGACGCGCCGCCGTCTGGACCGTGGCTTTAAGCATAAGTTTATGTTTGACGTTGACATGATCTCAATGCATTTATGTTTGTTGTGCAGCCTCGGCGCCGCCGCATGGTCGGCCGTATATTCTCAATGGCTGATATTGTCTTTCGCATGTTTGTCCTTGTTGATTCTTATAGTTACAAGGATCCTGAATGCCAAGCGGTCAATGCGTGCGTTCGGGTTGAACGTCTCTTGGTGGAAGATATTCCCCTTTGAGTTGCGCATCGTTTGGCATAATCTGCGGTTTGCCATTGTTTATGTTTTTGCAGACAAGTATGATTTTATAAGTCACAAGTCTTAAACAGCATGAAAGTTCTCCATTTCATTCCTAATCTTAAGGTTGCGGCCGGTTTTGGATATTTAAAGTATAAGTTGCCGCTTCTTGAAGATATGTCCGAGCGTGTGGAGGTGCATCTGTTGACAGAGGATGCTTCTTGCTTGCCCGCTGGCAGTAAGGTTGTCGTACATAAATATTCTCCGGCTAAGTTGTTTGTCGGAATGGAGAACCGCAGTTTTAAAAAACTATTGTTATCTTTGCAACCTGACGTGGTGCATATTCATGCATGTTGGAACTTGTCCGCATACCATCTGTTAAAGTTGTGTGTGCGGAAACGTATTCATACGGTGCTGACTTTAGACCATGGTATGGCTAAATGGAACATGTCGCGGCATTATTGGATTGGCAAGTTGCTAATGCTGATGATGTTCCAGCGTTATATGGTTTCTCATGCAGGAGCCGTACATGCCGTGACAGGGCAAGAGGCTGATACGTTTCGGACGATTGACAGGGTGGTTGAGGTTGATGCCTTTAACTTGTTCGGTGGAATGACCGTTTGCGACATGACTGACCGGCTTCTGATGCTATATATAAAAGTGGCCGACACCACACCTTTTGTTCAACTTACTGAGAACGAGTTACGCTTGGAAGACGTTTTATTGCAGATAGGTGTAAATCATGGTCGTGTCAAGGTGCAGGTAAATGACGGTGTACCGTCGTTAAATGACATAAACGAAGTATCGTGGCGGAGAATGTTCATACATGCTGATGATGAAGGAGTATTGGATTATTTGAAAACCGGCATATCGGTAATGGGGCTTAGTATGCCGGATGTGGACGTAACAAAAATAGACAGGTTTGCCTTGCGTAATACAAAAGCGGAGAGGCGACGCAGGGTTAAAGTTGATAAGTTGAACCGTGACGAGTCTTTGTCGGAGATAGAGCGTGATTTGTGCAAGACGGTCATTGATGTGTTGTGGAAAATCAGGCACAACTGTGTTCACCGAAAGGATTTCGTCAAATTATATCTTGCGTTGAGATTTAATGACTATGATGAAGAAAAGGTTTGGCAAAAGATGTGCAGTATGCGTAACGGACGGGATGCGCAGCGATTGTTGTGCATTCTTGGAAAGCGTTACGGGCTGGGCGAGGGTTTTATGTTTACAGTGCCGTTGGATGATAGCGTGACACATAAATTGGAGGAAAAACTATTTAAATCATATATACAATGAAAACAGCATCTAAGGATATTGAAGCTGACATGAGGTATCTGAGGCTTTTGTCGCAGTCGTTTCCGACGATTGCAGATGCGAGCACGGAAATAATAAATCTGCAGGCCATTCTCAATCTGCCTAAAGGAACAGAGCATTTCCTTGCCGACTTGCATGGTGAGTACAAGTCGTTCCAGCATGTACTGAAGAATGCTTCGGGTAATATAAAAAGAAAGGTGAACGAGATTTTTGGTAATGAACTGCGTGAGGCTGAGAAGAAAGAGCTTTGCACGCTGATTTATTATCCTGAAGAAAAACTTGAACTTGTGAAGGCGAGTGAGCCGGACATCGACGACTGGTATCATATCACGATCCACCAACTTGTCCGTGTATGCCGTGACGTGTCAAGTAAGTACACCCGTTCAAAAGTCAGGAAATCATTGCCCGAAGATTTTTCTTATATTATTGAGGAACTGCTGCACGAACGTACCGACGACGTAGACAAGGCGGCATACGTCAACGTGATAATTAGCACGATCATCACTACCGGGCGTGCTGATGATTTTATTATTGCAATCTCGCATGTGATACAACGGCTGTCAATCGACCTGTTGCATGTTCTCGGAGATGTTTACGACCGCGGCCCGGGGGCCCACATAATTATGGACATTCTCAGCGTCTATCATAATTGGGACATACAGTGGGGCAACCACGACGTGCTTTGGATGGGGGCGTGTGCCGGCAATGAGGCCTGCATTTGCAATGTGATACGATTATCGTTGCGTTACGCTAATCTCGTGACTTTGGAGGAAGGTTACGGTATAAACCTCGTGCCGCTTGCCACTTTCGCAATGGAAAACTACGGCGATGATCCGTGTGTGGAATTTATGCCGAAGACGAACGGAGGCAGCGGAGATATTGACGACAAGACAAAGCGCCTCACCGCCCAAATGCATAAGGCGATAACCGTCATTCAGTTTAAGATTGAAGCAGAGATCATAAGGCGTCATCCTGAGTGGCACATGGAAGACAGGCTGCTGCTTGACAACGTTGATTACGATAAGGGCTTGTGTAAGATTAACGGAACAGAGTTTGAAATGAGAAGCTGCAGTTTCCCTACGGTCTCTCCTGATTCTCCGTGCAGCCTTACTCCCGAAGAACGCTCACTGATTGAGAAATTGAGACATTCGTTTACGGTGAATGAAAAATTGCATAAGCACATCAGGATAATGCTTAGTCATGGTTCGCTTTACACGATCATCAATGACAATCTGCTTTTTCACGCTTCGGTGCCGCTGAACGCTGACGGCAGTCTGAAGGAAGTAGAGCTTTACAATGGCCATAAGTTCAGCGGGCGTGAGCTGATGAACAGGATCGACCGTGTCATACGCAGTGCTTTTCAGAATGACACCGAGCCGCAAGATAAGGCGTATGCCATAGATTATTTCCTTTACCTTTGGTGCGGACGTGATTCCGTCTTGTTTGACAAGTCGAAGATGGCTACGTTTGAAAGGTATTTCCTTAACGATAAATCAACATACAAGGAAGAGAAGGGCGCTTATTTCAATCTCCGTAACGACGAGAAGGTTTGCGACGGCATCCTTGACGCCTTCGGCGTGTCTGGGCATAATAGGCATATTATAAACGGACACGTGCCTGTTCATGTGGCAAACGGGGAAAATCCGATAAAAGCCAACGGGAAACTCATGGTGATAGACGGTGGGTTCTCGCGCGCTTATCATCAAGAGACGGGTATTGCCGGTTATACCCTTGTTTACCACAGCCGCGGCTTCCAGCTGGTGCAGCATGAACCGTTTACAAGCACTGAGGATGCAATACTGCGTGGCTCTGATATTAAAAGCACCACTCAAATCGTGGAAATGTCTGCCCATCGTATGCTTGTTGCAGATACGGATGCCGGGCGTGAGCTTAAGAAACAGATAGCAGACCTTGACAAGTTGCTTTACGCTTATCGTCACGGTTTCATTAAGGAGCGGCGTTAAGCGTCTGTTATTTCGGTAAAAGCTAATTCTTACGTTCGTTGGCCGGTCGGTCCGTATGAGGCCTTCCGGCCAATATTGTTATTAGGCTGAGAGGTGTGTGTGGGGTAAGAAAAATATAAAAAAATAAAGCGGTGGCCTTCACAGGCAACCGCTCTATATCTTCAATAGGTATTAGTTTTTTAAGGTAAAAAGATT
>CALUFN010000027.1 GCA_944319945.1 uncultured Prevotella sp. | reverse complement strand
AGGGACGACAAATATTTCAAGCTTAGGCTGTTCGCACTGCACGACTCTACCATCCAACAGATTTGCGGATGAACCCCGAAAGGTAACCTTTCGCATGCTAAAAGGCAACCTTTCAGGCCGCAAAAGGTAACCTTTTACAAGCCCAAAGGTTACCTTTTAGAAAAAGCCTGAAAATCAACGGTTTTGCGGCATGTTTTATTTAGTATTGAAAACACTTTTTTAATAAATTATCGATAAAAGACCGTGCTGCACAAAGTTTGCGCAACCGAAACTGCATTTTATTTCAAGAAAAATACGTTTTTTCTTGTTAATTACATTTCATTTTTGTATATTTGCCACCGTTTTTCATTATTATTATAAGTATATCAACCAAATAAATTAAAGTTCTTAAGACAAATAATTAAAATTAACCATAAGCATGCAGATTATGAAAAAACATTTACTCACAATGGCGGCGGCACTCTTAGCCGCAAACGCAATGGCGCAGTATTCCGAAGACACCGCGCTGGAACTGAAGGGAGGAAGCAACGACTGGACTCTCGAGTCGGCCGGCGGATACGCCTATTGGTATTACGAGCCTGAAGAAAACACGCTGCTCACCGCAACGCCTTCGGCCGGTTACATCTCGGCCTACACGTATGAGGGCGAGGGCGAGACGGCCTACCAGCTGCAGCTAAGGGGAGTAAGGACGGACGCAACGACCGACGTGTTCTACTTGGAAAAGGGCCGGACGTACTACTTCATGGCCGGCGGCAACGACACCGGAACGCTCGACGTAGGCACGGAGACCGGCGGCAACATAGGCAAAGGCTTCACGGCCGACGACCCCATGCCCGTAGTAGTAGGCGAAGAAGCCTACATGGGCACATCAATAGTGGGCGGCGGCAACCTCACGTCGTATGCCAAATACACGGCGACGGAAGACGGAGTGCTGCAGCTAAACTTGACTACTTCGGTACAGGTGTCGGTAGACGGCGGCGCGGCAACATGGGCGGAGTCGGTCAGCAGCAACCAATACGTCTATAAATTCTCCGTAGAAAACGGCCGCGAATACGCCCTGACGTTCACCCACTACAGCCCGTTCATCATGACGGCCGAGATGACCCACCCCGTGGAAGGCTCGCTCGACATGCCCTTCACGCTTGCTGAGGGCGACAACGAGCTGCCCGCCGCATATGGCGACTACTGGTACACGTTCACCAACGACAAGACCGGCTACGGCGTAATAAGCGGCGAAGGCGGCTTGGGCACCGAGGTGAAGGTCTACAACAACAAGTACTCCATAGAGAGCGGGCAGACCTACGCGCGGTCGGAAACAGGCAGCTACGACGTGCGTTTCGAGCTGCACTACACGGGAACGACGTATTACGTATGCGTAACCCGCGGCATGACGGCCTCTGAGCCAAGCACATTCGACTTTGCCGTAGAGGAGTATAAGGAGGGCGAACAGGAGAGTAGCCCCATCGTACTGACCGACTTGACGCAGCCCGTAACGACGGCCAACGCCGGCGGCACTACCTATTACGCCGTTGACGTGCCGGCAGGCGAGCATAAGTTCCTCAACGTAGAGGCTACGTCGGCCATTGCGAACACGGCCACAACTGTAGCCGTCTACATGGCAGGCAACAGCTACTCGGCCGTAAGCGGCAACACGGCGGTACGCGCGGAAGTAAGCGGCGGCACGACCGGACAGCGATATATAATAAGGTGGACGTCGCAGGAGACATCGCCCATCACCTTCACCGCTACGCTCGACGACATCCGCCAAGGCGACTTGATAAGCGACCCGATCGTGGCGAAGCTCGGCACCAACACCATAGATGCCGACGGCACGAGGTATTACAAGTATGTTTCCACTAAGGACTGCAAGCTCGTGCTGACGGCCGAAGCGGTAGAGACAGAAGTCACGTTCAGCCTATATACCTACGGCTACCAGCAGCCCCTGACAGCGACGAAGAACGGTTCGGCCTACTCGCTTTCGGCAACCGCCGGCACAGAATACTACATACAGATAGACAACGCCGTAGCCGGCGACGAGTTCACTTTGGCCGAAGAGGAATTTGAGCAGGGCGAAACTCGCGACAATCCCGTAGTAGTAGAAGACGGAAAGTTCACCTTCGGCACCGAGACTTACGGCGACTACTGGATCCAGTACACTGCCGATAAGGACGGAGTGCTCGTAATTGACAGCGACGTGCCCTACAACTACACCGAAAGGATGCTGTACGGCAAGGCCACGGACAGTTATCTCAGCGACATGGTGATGAGCGTGTTCGACGGCAATGAGTCTACCCAAAGGTACAGGGCTGAGGTAATGGCCTCGGCAGGCGACGTATTCTTAGTAAACCTGAAGATGGCCGCCCCGCACACAGACAACGTAGTTACATTCACTATCAGGGACTTCGAGGCCGGCGAGACGGCTGCTACCGCCATCGAACTGACTGAAGGCGAAAGCGTAACCGTGCCCGAAGTGTCGCGCAACACGCCCATGTGGTACAAGGCTACGCTGCCCGAAGGCAAGGTAACCATCACTGCCGACAACTTCATAGGCGGCTACTGGTATCAAGGTTTAGAGTCAACTTCAGGCGCGGGCGAGAGCTTCTCGTTCGTATATGACAGCTACGACGATGAAACTTACAAGACATATTACGTCTACACGAAGGACATAACCGTCGCAGGCGAATATTACATGATGATTGACAACTGCTACGGCAACACCACCATGACGTACACCACAGGCGGAATCTCAGGCATCAGCGGCGTAGAGACAGGCTCTTCGGTCAGCTTGAGCGGCAACAGCCTCAACGTCAAGGCCGCCGACGCAGCCGTCAAGGTGTACACGGTTTCGGGTGCGCAGGTTGTCAACGAGCGCGTTTCAGGCAACGCCTCGTTCAGCCTCGAGCCTGGCGTTTACATCGTAAAGGTCAATAACACGGTGAAAAAAATCATCGTAAGATAACACTGGGACTCACGGGCGTTTGTCTTTCCTGCATTTACAAGGAAAGGCAAACGCCTTCACATATCATTTAAACATTCATCAAATGAAAATTCTGAAACGACTTTTGGCGGGCTTGGTCTTGTTGCTGTGCTTGCCGCAAGACGCCGATGCTGTCAAGGCTTATCCGCATCCCGTCACCATAACGCAGCCCGACGGCTCGAAAATCACGGTGCGGATACACGGCGACGAGAGCTTCCACTACACAACGACAATCGACGGATTCATGCTCGAAAGAGACAAGGCAGGGTATTTCCGTTACGTAAATTACGACTTTACGACGGGAGTCAAGACCCTGTCGGCACAGCGGGCACGCAACGTAGGCGAGCGCACCGAGGACGAAAAGGCGTTTATAGCCAACCTCAAAGCGGCCAAGCTGATCACCGCCGACATGAAGACGCGCCGCCCGCTGACGCTCAAGCAACCCGGCAGGAAGGCGCAGCCGTGGCTCAAAAGGCAGCAGGAGGCTAAGGCAGGAGCCGCCAACGCGCCAGCCGCACAAGCCGGAACGCCCGAATCGCGCTATCTCGTAATACTCGTAAACTTCGCCGACTGCGCGTTTAAATACACTAACAAAGACTTCGAGACGTGGCTCAACGAGCCTGGCTACAGCACTAACGGCGGCACGGGAAGCGTGAAAGACTACTGGAGGGACAACTCAATGGGAATGTTCGTACCCGACTTTACCGTAGTAGGTCCTTACACTTTGTCGAAGCCACAGATAGAATATGCAGGCAATCCGGAGGACACCGGCGAGGACGTTGCCCCCCGCGCGATGGTCAGGGAAGCCTGCGACTTGGCCAAAGCCGCCAATCCCGGACTCGACTTCAGCCAGTTTGACAACGACGGAGACGGCGTGGTAGACAACTGCTACGTGATATACGCAGGCTACAGCGAGGCCAGCACGGCCAATCCCGACGACATGTGGCCGCACAGCTGGACGATGAGCGAGGAGGCGTTCCAAATAGACGGGGTGACGATCGACGAATACTCGTGCTCGGCTGAGCTGGTAGGCATGCCAGGTATGCCGGCGGAACCGACGATGGACGGCATCGGAACGTTCACCCACGAGTTCGGCCACATACTGGGACTTAAGGACATGTATGACACCGACGACTACACCAACGGTTACGGAGGGGACCCGGGCGCATACAGCCTTTACGCCTCGGGCAGCTACAACAACGAGAGCCGCACGCCTCCGTGCCTGATGGCTTTCGAGCGTTTCCAAATGGGGTGGATGCGATTGGGCACCGACCTGAAAGAACTGAAAGCACCCGAGGACGTGACGCTCGTAAGCGTAGCGGAGAACACGGCGCGCTATATCGACGCGCAACCGGGCCGCGCCGAGGGCACGGGGCAAGAGTGGTTTATACTTGAGAACAGGCAGCAGACGGGCTGGGACGCGTACATCCCTGCTCACGGACTGCTCATCTACCACTACGACTACACCGACAAAATGGTAGAGGAATACTGGAGCGTAAACGGACCTAACAACAACGCGAAGCACCGCTGCATGTACATCAAGGCGGCAGACGGCGTAGACGACGAGAACTCTCGCGCCGGAGACACTTATCCGGGAACGAGCGCGAACACCGAATTTACCGACACGTCAACGCCCAACGCCCTCAACTGGGCCAACGAACCGACAAACGTGCCGGTGACGAACATCATGGAACTGGACGGGCTTGTCAAGTTCCAGGTGAGCGGAGGAGCGTCCGTGTGGGACTTCGTGAAGACGAACGTGCCTGCCGACATCCGCGACAAGTCGGCCACGTTCACGGCCGAGATGACCGGAAAGACCGAAAACGTGACCGAGGCCGGCTTCTGCTGGTCGACTGACGACGACCCGACCGTAGACAGCGAGCACAAGACGGCAACGATGGATAACGGCACGTTCACCGCAGCCGTAGACAACCTGCAACCCGGAACCAACTATAACGTGAAGGCATACGTGAGGATGAATGACGGAACGGTGAACTACGGCTCGGCCGTAATGTTCACAACCGAATGCGCTACGGCCGACGCCCCGTTTATAGACAACTTCCTCTCATGGACCAACGGGCAGCCAGACTGCTGGCAGATAGTAGACCGTAACGGCGACGGCACGACGTGGATACTCGACGAGAGCACGGGCGGACTGGTCTACCAGTTCGACTACTGGAACAACGCCGATGACTGGCTTATCAGCAAGAGGCGCATACGCGTGCCCGAGAACGGCATACTGTTCTTCTCGCGCGGCGTGGCCGAGACCACCACGGTGGAAGACTTGGAGATATACGTATCGACCAAGACGAGTGACATCGACGACTTCTACCTGTACGAGAAGATGTCGTTTGCCGACTATTTCGGCGAGCAACACATCGAGGAGGTAGACCTCAGCCGCCTTGCCGGGCAGGAAGTCTACATCGCCTTCAGGTGCTGCTCGGAGAAGCTGCAGACCAACCTGTGGATCTGGAACGTGGCCGTCACCGAGAAACTGCCCGCGCCTACGATAACGAAATTCGACCAGACCAGCCCCGACCAAATGACAATAGAGTGGACTCCGGTGGAAAAGGCGCAGAACTATTACCTATACTTCGGCAAGGAGACCGACGAGCCCAACGAGGTGTTGGTGTTCGCCCCGATGGACTTCTTCGAGAAAGCCGAGGGCGACGTGCAGCTAAGCACGGGCTCGATGTTCTTCACCGGCAACGCAATGGTGGAACTGAAAGACATACCCGATGGGCTTAACGACCTTAAGTTCATGGTAACGACGTCAGGACCTACGGGCAGCTCGGACCTGCTCGTAGAAGGAACAAAGGACGGCTCAACGTGGACGAGCGTAGGACCGAGGATCACTCTCGACGAATTTGACAACGAGGGACAGGAGTGCGACTGGCTGAACTACGTCGACGGGCAAGGCTTCCGCAAGCTGCGCTTCACCTTCACCCACGGCGGACGCAACGGACGCGTGAAATACCTGACGCTGGGCTACAACGACGGAAAGATAATAGAAGACCTCGCGGCCGGCGGAACGTATGACGAGGAGAACCAAGTGCTCCGCACGTCGATGACCTTCGGAGCACTGGCCCCAGGTGAGTTTAACAGCGGACGGTTCGTGGCCTGGGTGGCCTCGGGCGACGGCTCGTTCTTCTACGATCAGTCTGATAACGCTTACTACGAGTACAAGGAGCCTACGTCGATCACCGAGGTAATCGACGGGTCAGGCATAAGCGTCACCACGGGCGAAGGCCGCATCAGCCTTGACGGCCTTGAGCCGGGCAGCCGCATCACGTGCGTGTCTGCGGCGGGAGCCGTAATCTACAGCGGCGAAGCCGGCGGACGCCAGGCCGACCTGAGGCTTGACGGCCAGCGCGGCATAGTGATCGTAAGCATTGAATACGGAGGAGATACATACCGCACGAAAGTGATAGTAAGATAACATCCAGGCGGCAATGCTCACGCCGCTAACGCGCGGCAGGCGCGTGCGCAGCACAGGGCAGCGCGAAAGGCGGCCTTTTGCAAGCCGAAAGGCCACCTTTCACCGCCCAAAACACGGCCTTTTACAGGCTAAAAGGCCGCCTTTTGCAAGGCCGCACACAACTGTCTGGCCGCCAGCGGTTTACGCCGAAGCCGAAAAACAGGTCTACTGACGTAAAAAGAGCATGTCAGGGAAAACGAAAAAACATACCATACAATGAGACTGAAGAAATACATCATGTCGCTCGTGGCGGTGGCCGGGTGCGCCGTCTGCGCAGCCGCCATAGCCGAATGGCGCGACAACGACAAGCAAGAGAAAGTAAAGCCGGCCGAGCAACTGCCGACCAAAGTCAACACGCAACGGTCTCCATACGCGCAGGTCAGCCTTGACGGCGCGGAGGACGGCAGGCCCTACGGCCTGCGACTGACCGGCGTGAACGACCGCGAGGTGTCGCTAAGCTGGAACACGCCCGAGCCTACCGACGGATACTGGGACGACTTCGAGAGCCACGACGATTTCGTGATCAACTCGGCAGGCAGCGTAGGCTGGCAGTATATCGACGCCGACAACGCGCTGACGTACACGTGGCAGGCCTGCACCTTCCCCAACATGGGGCAGAAGATGGCGTTCATCGTGATGAACCCGTCGCAGACTTCGCCAGCCACCGACTCCTACCCGAACTACAAGCCCTTCTCGGGCAAGAAGATGCTGGTAGACTTCTGCGCGGCCGACGTGCCCAACAACGACTACATAATATCGCCGAAACTGAGCTTCGCAAGCGACTTCAAGATCAGCTTCCGCGCCCGCAGCTACAACGACTCTTACGCACTAGAGCGCGTGCGCGTGGGCTACTCAACCTCGGGCATAAGCCCGTCAAACTTCACGTGGGTGCAGGATGGCGACTACGTAGAGCTGCCAGCGGCGTGGAACCTGTACGAATACGACATACCGAAGGAGGCAAAGTACGTTACGATCAACTGCGTGTCTGACGACGCCTTCATGCTGCTCATCGACGACATCTTTATCGGCACCAACAACGTGCGCCCGGGCGTAATGGCAATGATGGCCCCCGCCGCAGGCGCGAAGCTGACAGGATTCAACATCTACCGCGACGGCACTAAGGTGAACCGAGAGCCCGTGGCCGAGGTGAGATACACCGACACAGTGGCCGACTACGGCACTTACACGTACACGGTGGCCGCCGTTTACGACGACGGCACTGAGTCTGAGCAGTCTGACGCGCTGCAGGTGGAAGTGCCCGACATAAGGTTGCTGCCCTTCGAGGACGACTTCGAGACGTGGACTTTGGCCGAAGACAAGTGGAGCCTTGCAAACGATGACGCCAACAGCGAGAACTCATGGGGCATCGACTACTACGCAAAGGGACTGGTAGACCCGTGCGCCACGTTCGGCTATTCGGCCATGACGAACTACGACCAGTCGCTCATAACGCGCGAGCTGAACACGGCCGACCAGGCTAACACCTACCTGCGCTTCAACCTCAAACTGCAAAACGAGCGCCACCAAAACACCGACTACCTCTCGGTGGAAGTGACGAGCGACGACGGACAGACGTGGAAGGAGATAGACCGGTTCGACAACACCGGCGGCGAATTTGACTGGAAGGTATGCCAATATTCCATCGGCGACAAGCTCGACGGCAACCTCTTCCGCGTGCGTTTCCGCGCACACGGCACCGAGGCCACATACATTGACTACTGGTATGTAGACGACGTAAAGATCTGGAACCCCGAATGGACTACGGCAACGCTTACCGTACAGTCGGCCGGCGGTGCCGTGGCCGACTGCCCCGTGACGCTTACCGGCAACGCCGGCGGTGTCTACTCTGCCACAACCGACGCTGAAGGCAAGGTAGTGTTCAGTGACATCGAGGACGACACGTACACCATAACGATAACAAAAGACGGCTACAACATCTATAACGGGCAATGGACGATAAGCAACACGGGCGGCAACGCGTTCACAGCCGAACTGACAAAACCCGCCGTCCAACTGACCGAGACCGACGTAACGGCCGACATGGCGGCCGAGAGCAACCTCGAGAAGACCGTCACCCTGAGCAACACAGGCGACGGCCCGATGACATGGTATCTCAACAGCATGCCCGCCGCAGGCAGCGGCGACGTATCCGACATGTGGCGGATACAGGGCACGTTTACGGCATCGGGCGACCTGCAGTCGTGCGTTGCGTTCGACGGCGAGCACTATTACGCCAGTTCGTTCACCGAGCTTGGCGAGTTTTGGAAGTACGACAAGAACGGAAAGCTCGTGGAAAACTTCCGCCTGCCCGACATGTATTTCCCCGTTTACGACCTCACCTTCGACGGACGCTACTTCTACGGAGGCGACGGCACTAACCGCGTGTTCAAGTTCGACTTCTACAATAAGCGCATAGCCGACATCATAACGATAGAAGACCAACCCGGACTTGAGATCACCCACTGCTGTTACGACCCGCAATACGGCGGCCTATGGATAGGCGGCTGGAACACGCTGGGCCTCGTCAGCATGACGGGAGAGATCATGGCACCCATCCAACCGTTTGACAACAGCACCACGCTGTCGGTGATCGGCTCCGCCTACGACAATGCTTCGCCCGGCGGTCCGTACCTTTGGCTGGCCGACGGAACGGCTTCGGAGAACATGATAGACTGCGTAACCCTCTACCAGTACTCGGTAAACAGAAGGGCTCTCACTGGAGTTAAGCATCTTGCTACCGACGTGCCGGGCTACAAGATAGGCAACGCGTCGACCGGAGTGAACAGGCTCGGCGGCTTATCTACGTCGTATGACATCGAGGAAGGCACGCTCACGCTCACCGGAGTGCTGCAGCAGTCGCCCGGACTGATATTCAACTACACTCTCTGCAAAGTAGACCAATGGGTGGCAATGTCGCCGAAACACGGCACGCTGGAAGCCGGAGCAAGTCAGGACATCACCTTCAGCTTCAACTCCGTAGACGCAAAGAACGGCGACAAGCTCTCAACCTCTGCCGAAATACTCAGCCTACCAGAGCTTGACGCGCAGGAATTGACAGTCAACATGAACGTAAACGCCGACGCAGCGGCACCCCGCCCCGTAGAGGTTAAGGCCGAACCGGGTGAAGGCTCAGTGTTGCTGACATGGAAACAGGGCGACGACGACCGCGCACCGAAGGCCTACAACGTCTACCGCGACGGCCGCAAGGTGAACACAGAAGCCGTGACCGAGACCACGTTTACTGACGAAAGGCTGGTTTACGGAGAGTATTACTATAAGGTGACGGCCGTTTACGACGGCGACGCAGAGTCGCTTCCGTCAGACTCGGTGACAGCGTTCGTAAAGGACGGAGCGCAGTATTACGCTCCGCTTGAGCCTTCGGCCACGGTCGAAGACAACAAGAACGTCAAGCTGACGTGGAAGTCTCCCCTCGCTTACGCAGGCGAGCCGGCAACCATCTCATGGTCGACCGGAGTACACGTCGACGCCATGGGCATGGTGGAAGGCGGCACATTCTACGCCGCTACGCTATGGACTGCCGAAGACCTTGTGCCCTACCGCAACAAGCGAATATCGTCGGTGGCCGTGCAGCTTGTCAACCCATGCTCTTACCTCAGACTGTTCGTATATAAGGACGGAGAAGAGATTTACTCGAAAACGTTCACCGGAAGCATAATGTACGACGGCACTTACACCGACGTAACCATAGACGAGCCGCTGACGATAGAGCCCGGAGCCGAATACAAGTTTGCCTTCCAGCTGGAGAATGCGCAAGGCATCAATCCGCTGGGAATGGACGACAGTCCTGCGGTAGACGGCAAGAGCAACCTCCTGTCGACAGACGGCGAGACATGGTTCCCGGCTTCTTACCAGGGCATATCGGGCAACTTCAACATCAACGTAAACATAGTGCCCGATGAAAACGCGGCCGAACAGGAGCCGTCGGGCTACAACATATACCGCGACGGCAACAAGGTGAACGACGAGCCGGTAACAACGACAAGCTACATTGACGCCGTAAGCGATCCCGGAACCCACGAATACGCCGTGACTTCAATATATGCCGACGGCGGAGAGTCTGCCCGGAGCGAGCTGTCACGCATCGAGATAATCGGCGTTGACGGACGTTACGCGCCTACGGCGGTCAACTCTGACGTGTTCGTCAACCGCGACGTGACACTGCGCTGGGACTATCCCACGGACGGCACTCAGGCGTTTAAGGCCGACATAGCCGCCCGACCCGTGACCACTGACGACGACATGCCCGAATACGTGTACTCATTCACCGGCCACGACGAGGGAGTGGAGATGGGCATAGCCTCCGACAACGAATACATCTATACCTCAACGTACTCAAAAGACGGCTACGTGAACAAGTATTCGATGACGGGCGAGCTGCTGGAAAGTTTCACTATCGACGGCATCGGCGGCATAAGGAACATCGTATATGACGGCACCGACTTCTACGTGGGCGACTACAGCACCAGCATTTACAAGGTGGACATGGACGCGCACGCCGTGATAAAGACCCTGCCCATATCCGAGTTCTCGCGCCACCTGGCATACATACCCGACCTTGACGGCGGCAACGGCGGCTTCGAGGTGGGCGACTGGGAGACCAGCATCTACGTAAGGAAGGACGGAAGCAAGATAGGCACCGGCCCGACTCTGCTCGGAGCGGCTGGCACGGCATACCATGACGGACTGCTGTACGCGTTCGAACAGGGCGGCGACAACACCCGAACAATAGGCATATACGACTTCGCCACGCAGCAGAGAGTGGGTGCAATAGACGTGACCGCCTATTCCGAGCTGACCGACATACAGACGGCTTCAGCCGGAGGCATGTCCGTAGTGACCCGTCCCGACGGCACCAAGCTGCTCGCAATGGCCTTGCAACGCCAAGACGACAACACCAAGTTCCTGTTCGTCGAGCTTGAAAGCGTAAGCGGAGTAGTAGGCTACAACATCTACCGCGACGGCAACAAGCTCAACGACGAGCCGCTGACGCGCCGCTACTTCGCTGAAAGGCTCGACGCCGAAGGCACCTACAAGTATGAGATAGAGACCGCATACATAGACGGAACGACGTCTGAAAGCCGCGCCTCTGCCGACGTGCAGATACAGCCGAAGGGCACGGCCGAGATCCCGACCGACGTGAAGGCCGTGCAGTCTACTTACGGTTACAACGTGCTGCTGTCGTTCGCCGACCCGCAGATGAACGCCGGAGCCACAATGGCCGAAGGCTTCGAGCATGCCGAGGCACAGGCTCCCGTAAACATCAGCGGCTGGGAAAACAGGGGCGGCGCATGGATCACTACCGCCGACTACGCCTATGAAGGCACTAAGGCGATAGCCGCCGAAGGCGACAAGGAGGCCACGATGATAATACCCGTGGCAGGCAACACGCACCTGAAGATGGCCGTGCGCAACGCCGACGACCATGAAGGGCACGGCTCGCTCACACTGCTCCGCTCGATAGGAGGTACCGCCGACGCCGACCTCATACGCATGGAGACATACCAGACGAACGAGGCTTGGACCGAGATAGAGGCCGAGATACCTGAAGGGACGTCGTACATAGCCGTAAGGAAGGCAGAGGGAACGGCTACGCAGCTCATCGACGCGGTACGCCTGTACGCGTCGGCACCGGCGCAAACCGTTTACGCCTATGACATATTCCGCAACGGCGAGCAGATCAACGAAGCACCCGTGCAGAGCATAAGCTACGTGGACCGCAACCTGCTGCCCGGCAAGTATGACTACCAGGTAAGCCTCACCACCATGACGGCAGCCGTGAGCGAGCTGTCAGACAAGGTTAGCATTGACCTTGACTACGACAACGGCGGACTCGCCCCGACCGGCCTTACGGCAGGATACGAGGCCGACGGCAGCGTGAAGCTGAGCTGGCAGTTCCCTGCACTGGGCGAACCCGTCTACCTGCGCTGGCACGACGGCAACAGCTACGACGCGGGCGGACTGTCAAGCGGAGGCTCGTTCTACGCAGGAGCACGCTGGTACGCGGCCGACCTGAAGGACTACGACAAGTTGTCGCTTACCGACGTTGAGTTCTACATCAACCAAATACCCGACGCGCTGTTCATTCTCGTGTACGAAGGCAACACCATCGTGCGCCAGCAGTACGTGTCCACGATGCGCCAATACTCGTTCAACAACGTGAAACTCGACGAGCCGCTCGACATCGACACGTCGAAAGACTTGCTCGTGGCTCTCTACATAGAGCACAACGAGATCACCGCTCCGCTCGGCTACGACAAGGGTCCGGCCAACAGCGGAAGGGGCAACCTCTATTCAACCGACGGCGAAACATGGGGCCTGCTCGACGACTCAGAGACCGGCATCGACGCCAATTGGAACATCTCCATAGGCCTGAGCCCCTACTCCAACACGCCGCTCGAGCCGGCCACGGCCAACAAGGCACCGCGCAAGGCCTTCGCCCCGAAAGCCTCACCCGCAGGCGGCAAGCTCGTGAGCGTACCAGCAGGAGCCGAAGCCACGTCGCAGAAGAACACGTTCCTCGGCTACAACGTGTACCGCAACCGCGAACGCCTTAACGACGAGATGGTGACGCAGACAACCTACATCGACGGCACGCCTGCCGACAACAAGTATCTTGAATACCAAGTGTCGGCCCTCTACTCAGTATCGGGCGAGAAGTATTCAGAGCCCGTCACGCTGACCGCCACGGGCATCGGCGGCATAGAGAGCTACAACGGAATGCGCGTAACCGTAGAGAACGGCGACATCCGCGTGAGCGGCGTCCACGCCGAGACACAAGTAGCCATGTACGCCGCCGACGGCACCCTGACGTACAAAGGCACGGCCGATGCCGACGGTAACTGCGTGATACCTGGCGCAGGCGTCCCGGCCGGCACCTACATAGTGAAGGCCGGCGGCACCGCCGTGAAGTTCGCCAAGACAGACAACTGACACCGAGCCTGCGCCGGCCGTACATCGACAGGCCGCCAGGCATAGCTCAAGATGCGCCCCCGCCGCTCCGCATAACAACGGAACAGCGGGGGCGCACTTTTTCACCAACCTTCCGAAAGGTAACCTTTCGCCCTCTAAAAGGCAACCTTTCATGCCGTAAAAGGTTACCTTTCGCAAGCCAAAAGGTAACCTTTTAAATGCCGCCTTTTACAAACACCTGAAACGAACATACATTGCAGGCAGACACGCCTGTAAGAATGAACATGCAAATTCGTCTGAAATCAATCACTGAGACGGCAAAAGTGTAAACTAAATTAATACACTTAAACATATTTTCTTACTGTTTAAGCATCTTTAACTTATCCCTCCCGAATAATTTAGATTATTTATATACATTTGCAAAAGAGCACAGTCTAACGAATATTTACCTGAAAATTTTCCAACCGTAAACTAACCAACGATAATCAAAACATACAACGATATTATGAGAAAGACCGTATTACTACTAATCGCAGTCTTGGCGACATCGTTAATAACATACGCCAACGACCAAAGACCGGCGACGCGAGCCACCTACGTAATAACCGTGGACGACGTGTCATACAACATCATCACCGACAGCCTCGACGAAGACAACCCCGACGGATACGCCGAAGTGCGCGGTCTTGACAACGAAGACGCACAAGACATTGTGATAAAAAGCAAGGTGGAGCGTGAGGGAACGTCATACAACGTGATAACTATCAACGGCATGGCTTTTAGTGGAAGAGAGAACTTACGCACCGTAACAATAGAAGAGGGAGTAAGGGAAATCGGCCAACGGTCTTTCATAGATTGCACAAACCTGCAAAGAGTCACCATGCCGTCAACCATTAACAACATTGAGACTTCCGCTTTCCAAAGTTGCAGCAGCCTTACGGGCATCAACCTGCCCGACAAGCTCACAGTGCTGAAAAACAGCGTGTTCAACATGTGCAGTTCGCTGAAAGACGTAACGTTTCCGCCTTCACTGACAACGATTGAAGGGTACGCATTTTCAAGATGCGCAATAGTAGATCTCGTGATTCCAGCAAACGTCACATCCATCGGCTGGCAGGCTTTCGACTGTGAAAGTCTGGCCAACGTCAAATGCGAAGCCGTACAGCCGCCCGTATGGAGCGGCGGAAGTACCCCGTTACCCCAACATATCACGACCGTAACCGTGCCGAAGGGAAGCGCTGCGGCTTACCGCAACAGCGACTGGAAGAATCTGATAATCATCAACGGTGCTCCACTACACGTCACCGTGGACGCGAACCAAGCCGGGGGCCTGAAAGACAACATCCTTTCGCAGGCCGACGACCTGCTTGACGTAAACATGCTGACCGTCAGCGGCTCGCTTAACGACGACGACCTGAGCGTAATCACCGACCAACTGACAGGCCTGCTCGAGCTTGACATGAGCGGCACGGATTTGAAGGAAATACCTGACGGCTTCATGAATGGGAATAATCTGATTAATTCCATAACTCTGCCGGCCGCAGCAGAAACCATAGGGACAAATGCTTTTGCTAATTGCCATCAGCTGGCAAACATAGCCCTGCCTTCTACTTTAACAGGGATCGGAGCATACGCTTTTGAGAAATGCAGATCCATAACCGACATAGACATTCCCGGCTCGGTGTCGACAATCGGGCGTTACGCCTTTTCTGAATGCGCAAAGCTGAAGTCGGTAACATTTAACGAGGGGCTTACCGAGATCGCCGAATACGCTTTCCAAAAGTGCGATTCGCTCGAAAGCATTTCAATTCCGGCATCGGTGGGTATAATCAGGCAATTCGCCTTCGCATACAACGGGAGGCTCTCTTCGGTCGAGATGCGCGAAGGATTGGGGACGCTACTTACCGGCGTTTTCAGCGACTGCACTTCATTACATTATTTAGAGCTTCCAAGCACGCTGAGCAGTTGTGACGACTTACTCGGCAGCAACCACAGCATAAATGGAATAACATGCAAGGCGGCCGTGCCTCCCGTAAACAACGGCAACGGCATGGGCGGAAATAACACTGACGGAATTACGCTGTACGTTCCTGAAATATCAGTTAACGATTACGTAAACGCAAAAGGCTGGAGCAAAATAAAGAACATCAAACCCATTGAAGGATACGAGCCTGAAAGCTACTTCATAGGCCAAGAACAGGAATTTAATTTCACTGAAGAATACCGCCCGACAAATAACCCGGACGTAACTATCAGCACAGTATTCGGGTCTACATACATTGATCGTTACTTAGCAGCCGGGCGCATGACCGTAGAAGGCGGCGACATGTTGTCGATAGGAGCATTTAAGATGGTTGCAGACCTGACCGACATGAACTATTTTATCTCGGCATACAGTCATCATCACAGCACGGTCTTATTGACAAACTCACCGATGCAGGCTGAAACGGTGACGAACCAATTCGGCTTCCGCGACAACGAGTGGCACTTCATCTCGCTGCCCTACAACGCGAAAGTGAGCGACATAAAGCCCGGAGGCGGTGTGAGCTGGGTGATAAGGAAATATTCGGGTGCCAACCGTGCCGCAGGCCTCAACGACAGCACTTGGCTCAACCTGACCGAAGACAGCGTGATGCATGCCGGCGAAGGATATATAATAATGTGCGACCACGAGAGCGACCCGCATTCGTTAATGTGGTTTTACGCACAAGACGACGACAAGAAGAACGCCATCTTCGCAACCGAAGCCGTAGACGTTCCTTTGCAGAAACACGTGGCGGAGTTCGCCCATAACAGCAGCTGGAACTTGGTAGGCAACCCCTACCCGTGCTTCTACGACACCCGCAGGCTTGACTTCAACGCGCCGTTTACCGTGTGGAACGGTCGCGGATACACGGCCTACACCGTTACGGACGACATGTACGTGATGCGTCCGTTCGAGGCTTTCTTCGTGCAATGCCCCGAGAGCAGCAGCTCGATAAGGTTCAACCCTGAGGGGAAACAGATTTCACCGGTACCTACCGAGCTACAAAGCGGGCTGCCGGCAAAGACGCGCGCAGACGAAATCCGCACTGTGATAAACCTTACGATAACTGACGGCAGCTATACGGACAGGGCGAGAATAGTGTTCAACGATAAGGCAAAGCCTGGCTACGAGATAGAGTGCGACGCATCAAAGTTCATGAGCAGCGACGCAGCCGTACCGCAAATCTACAGCATAGGGGCCGACGGCCGTTACTCGATAAACGAGCGTCCGGCAGGCGACGGACGCGCCGTCATCGGGGCATACTTCGGCAAAGACGGCATACATACAATAGTGTTAAGCGGCAATATTGACGCGGAAGTGGTCTTGACCGACCTTTATGAGAACAAGACGTGCACGCTTAACCGACAGTCTTATACGTTTGACGCGGCGAAAGGCGTATGCAACGACCGCTTCATTATCAACGTAAACAATGGAACTACCGGAATAACCGACATTCAAGAACACGGCGGCGACGCGGACATCAGCGTAAACAACGGCGTAATGACGATTGAACAGGCTGACAAGGACGACATTGAGGTTTACTCTATCGGCGGAAGCCTGATTTACAAGACCTTCTCGGATAAGGCCTCAGTTAGCGTCGATAACGGCATATACATCGTAAAGACCGGCGCAAAGAGCCAAAAGATAATAGTAACGAACAACTAAAACAAGCATACTGACATGAAAAATATACTGACAATATTGCTGCTGCTCGTAGGAATAAGCGCAATCAACGCACAAAACGGAATAGGCGAAGGTTTCGACCCCGAGAATCCGGCCAACCCCGGACGCAACTATTTCAACGCCGCCACGGGCGAACTGATCATCGACGACTTCGAGCCGGGCAAAATAATGGAAGCGGTAGACGAGGTGATCGGCAATTCCAACAACAGGCCTGAAGTGCTGCAAGCCACGGTGATCGGAAAGATGAAGAGCAACGACATGTATCTTATCGGACGTGAACTCAAGGCCTGCACGCTGTTTGATTTCAGCCGCACTAACGGTTACGACGAAGTACCGACGAGTGCGTTTAAGGAGTCAAGCGCCGTATCAATCATTCTGCCCGAATGCATTAAGGAGATAGGCAGCAGTGCGTTTGCCGACTGCGGCAAGCTCACCGAAATGACGGTGCTGGCCGTCACTCCGCCTACGGTGAACGATGAAAACGCCTTCAGCGGCGTGCCTGAAGGCTTGGTAGTACGCGTAATGTCGCGCTCACTCCCCTTGTACGCGGAAGCCGACGTATGGAAAAACTTCACCCTGCTGCCGCTTGACAACGAGGTACACTCATTGGAAGTAGCCCTGCCCGAGAACGCTGCCGACGGCAGATACAACGGAATGTCGATAGAACTTGTAAACACGGAATCGGGACAGACGCAAAAACAAGTGGTGACCGACCGACTCACTTACACATTCTATGGCCTTTTGGCTGGTTCGACGTACAACGTCTACTTGAAAAACACGTCGGGCGAGACGCTTGCTATAATAGAAAACATCATGATAGAAGACGAAGACGTCAAGGTGGCTTTCGGCGAGATAATCGGGACAAAAGACGTTACCCTGACCGTATTAACGCCCGAAGGCACAGACGTGACGGCGCAAACTGAAGTAGAATGGACCGATGCCGACGGCAAATTCGTAGCCTCGGGCCCAACAGTGCAGGGGATAATCGTAGGCACGGAGCTTTACTATAATGTAACGATTGACCAAAGCCTCGGTACGGAATACAAGGAACCTGGCACGCACAGCCTCATCGTAGGGGATCAAAACGAGATAAGCCTGACGCTTGAGCGGATAGGACAGGTAATGCTAAGCGGTACCGTAAAAGACGAAGACGGACAACCAATACACAGGGCCACCGTGACCGTAACCCAAAACCTTAACGGCAAATATCCCAAATCGCTGATGACGACTACCGAAGCCGACGGCTCTTTCAGCCTTTACGTATATTGTGAAGACGCGGCAGTATCAGTCAGCTCCGACGACTACATCACCGAAACGCTGACCGTAAGCGGCCTTACGGAAGCCAAAGACCTCGGCGACATCATATTGGAGAAGATTACCGGAGCGCGCATCGGCCTGAACCTGACGTTCACCCCGAGCGTGGCCGAAGGGGAAACGGCCGAGACGCAAGACTGGTATGAGGACTATGAAAACATAGAATACTCGTTATACAACAACACTGCGCGTAAGGAAATAGAGAAGTTCAGCGTGCAGTATCCTACAATCGTATTGACCGAAGCAAGCTCGCCGGGCGACATTCTCACGATAACGGCAAGCAGCAAGAAGGGCGCATTCAAGCCCGTCACGGCCGACGCGACGCCTATCGACACGCTCAACTACGCCGAAGTGACGATACCCATAGTCGAGCTTGGCGGCATCAGGGCATCGTTCAGCTCGACCGACAACACAGACGTGGTAGGTCTGCTCTACGACGCCGACGGCCAGCTGATGAAGAAGTACGCTTACGCCGACGCTTCGCTTGAAATCACCGGACTGCAAGACAGCCGCTACACATTGGTCACGATGACCGGCAGCGACATGTTCAACTCTATCCTCAACCTGTCGCAGTTTGCCGCATCGGGGCTGGCGGAAGGCACCGACTACGTGAAGAACGACGTTGACGTAAAGAGCGGAGTGATAGCCGTAGTAAGCAACGACATGATTCCCGTGTTCGACGAGAGCAAGCTCTATTACACGGGCGACAACACATCGTTCACGGTGAACAAGACTTCAATAGTAATCGGCAACTACCTCACGCTGAAAGCTAAGATCGACTTCAAGGACGAGTATGCCTCGGGCGTAAGCGGCGTAAGCCTCGTAGTAGACCTGCCCACCTCATGCTCGTTCGTCGAAAACTCGGTCATGGTAGGCACTGACATTGCCGTCTATTCATTAGAAGGTTCGCGCCTTACGATACCGGTAAGCGACATTTCCGACGACATCCGCTTCTGCGTAATCCCTACGGAAAGCGGCACTTACTCGCCCGGAGCGTTCGCCCGTTTCACGCTTGACGGCGAAGAAATCCTTCAGCCGATAGGCAACGTGAGCTATGAAGCCAAAGACCTGTCGATAGACGTGCCGCCGACTACGGCCAACAAGTCAATCACGGTGGGAGGTACGGCTACAGGCAAATCGGAAATAAGCATCTACGACAACGGCACGCTCATCGGCCAAACCACGTCGTTGGCTAACGGTTCATGGACCGCCGAATGCGAACTGGACGAGCCTTATAACCTGTCACGCCACGGCATATACGCAGAAATCACAACATCTCAAGGCATCAAGATGCAAAGCGAGACGAAAGAGTGCGTGTATGACATGAACGCAATACAGGTGACGAAGGTCACAATGTATTACAACAATCCGGAACTGAACAACTGGAACGGAAAGAATTATGAGATAGTGTTCGACTTCCTCAACCCGAACGAAAACTCAAAGCAATACATATATTGCATTTACAACAAGACATTTACATTCACAATAGAGTTCAACCACAATGACACGACAAGGGTGTCAAACGTTGTTCTCTACGTAAAGACCGGCAAGGGAAAGCAAGTGCCCTTGCAGGCTGAGTTCGACGTGAACAAAAAACTGTGGGTGGCAACAGGCGACTTCGGCAACAGCTACGACGGCGACATACCCGTAAACGTAAGCGTGGACTTTGAGTCAGATACCGACGCTGTTGGTGACATGCGTTATATCACCGACGTACAAGATTCATATAAAGATATCTGTAATACATTCAATGAAGTCTCTGAAAAGCTCGCATCTGTAGATAATTCAATTGATAACGAAGATGAAGTATCTTCCATATATAAAGAATATGGAATTGAGTACACCGAAATAAAAATAGATTCCGCATATTCTCAGTACTTAGACAATTTGGATATTGAAGAATTAGAGGCATTAGCTAACGATACAATCGCAATAGATGATTCCTTCTTACAAGAAACTGAAACCTTAATCAATAATATAAGTTCATTCTTCGATGTAAGCGAAGAAACAATAAAGTTCACAACAGAAGAAGGGTTCATCTACGAGACTAAAACGTGTGAAGGTATCAACGAACAAGATTTAGAAAAGCAAGGCTATACTATCATTCCGACGACTGAGGGATATAATATCTATTTTTTATCAACTGAAAACAAAAGTGTATACATTAATTTCCATGCAAATCAATATATTTCTATAGAAAGTCCGATACAAGAAAATAATATAATAAAGAACCCAGCTATCACAGATGGCGTGGAGAAAATTTATGAATGGAACAGTAAAATTAAAAACGCTGTAGATTTTATCAAGGATTCATATGAAGAGCTTGAAGAAAAAATCGGAGATTTAAATGATGCGTTAGACAATGAATTAAACAAATTAAACAGTAGATTCAAAAAAACTCTTTCTAAATGGCAAGAATACCACGCCTATGAGAAATGGCTTCAACAGCAAATTGATTTAGGAAACTTAGAAGAATATGAAATAGTAAAAAATAAGGAAAAAATAGAGAACCTAAAAAGGATGCAAAAGCAATTAAATTCTTCTATTGCTAAAATTAATCGTCTAAGACGTGCTGTTCCATTAGCAAGAGCTTGTGTAAAGTTCGTAACGGAAAAATTTGGGAAATGGCTTCCTTTTTCAAAATATCTTGCGATTGCATCTGAAGGTTATAACAGTGTAACACAATTTAGTAATTTATTTAAACAAATACCAATAGAATGTAAGTGCGATCCAAACGCTCCAAATACAGTGCGCGCTATAGCTATTACAGGTTCAGCTGTTATAATTGGAGCCTTAGTAATAAAATTAGGTGTTGAGGGCGTCATGGATCTTACCGCTGCAGGCTCAATCGTTGCATCCCCACTGACAGGAGGAACCTCTTTAGGAACGGCTTTAATGTCAATATTAACAAAAATTGCTGCAGGTTTAATAATAGACCATGTGTATGAAAAAAACAAAACTAAAAAAATCAATGAAATTCAATCCGCAATCAATAAATTAAATAAAACATGCAATGATTGTGACGATGATTCTCCAAACAACAATTCAAATATTCCATCAACAACCCCTAACGGCGGCGAGCATCACTCTGGTTCTGCCGACCTCAGCGCACTGATTGACCCATCAGGCTACGTCTACGAGGCGGTGTCGAGCAACCGATTAGAGGGCGTGAAGGCAACATGTTATTATAAGGAAGGAGAGAACGGGACGGGCGTAGTATGGAACGCGGCCGACTACGCGCAGGAGAATCCGCTGTTTACCGACGAGAACGGAATGTACCGCTGGGACGTTCCGCAGGGATTATGGCAGGTAAGATTCGAGAAGGACGGCTACCAGGCTACGCAAAGCGAATGGCTGCCCGTGCCGCCGCCGCAGCTCGAGGTGAACATAGCAATGACGCAGACGGGCGCGCCGGAGGTAAAGGCCGCACGCGCCTACGAGGACGGCATAGACGTGGAGTTCAGCAAATACATGATGACGGAAGACATGACCACGGACAACATCTTCGCCACCGTAGACGGCAAGAAGATAGAAGGCACGATAACGATGAAAGACGAGGAGAGGGCTTACGAGGACGACGAGGATACCTATGTGTCGAAAGTGCGCTTCACGCCGCTCACTAAGTTCACGGCCGGCGACGAGGTGACGCTCAGCGTGAGCCGCCGCGTGAGGAGCTACGCAGGCACGCAGATGGCGGCCGACTTCAGCCAGCAGTTTGACATCGTGAAAGAAGTGAAGCGGATAGCGGCCGACTCCATCATTCAAGTGCAATACAACGGAGGCAAGAGGCTGACGGTGAGCGTGGTGCCGTTTGACGCGGCCGTGGGCATGACGCTCAAGGCACGGTCGGCCTCGGAAATGATAGCCACGGTGACACCGGAGGCCGTAATCGACGAAAACGGCCAAGCCACGCTCGACCTGAAAGGCGAGCTGCCGGGCGTAACGGCCATGACATTCACGATAGACGGCATCGACACACGGGCCGTGTCGACGGTAAGAGTGGTGACGGGCACGGACGGCAGCGTGACGGCTACGCCGCAGGCGTCGCACATGTCGGGCACCGACGTATATAAGGGCACGGCCGTGACGCTGACCTGCGACGACAAGGGAGCCGTGATCTACTACACTACGGACGGCTCGTGCCCCTGCGACGAGCAGGGCAGACGGCTATACACAGAGCCGATAACCATAGACGCCGACATGACGATAAAGGCCGTAGCCGTGGCCGACGGCAAGGAGGAGAGCAACGTGGCCGAGTTTGCGTACAGGCTGAAGCGCACCGCCACGGCGATGAAGCTGCACAAGGGCTGGAACTGGCTGTCGCACAACCTTGACACGATAGTCAGCTCGGAGCTGATAGCCGGCGGAGAGACCGAGACGTTCATCAGCTGCGACGGAACGACGGCCGACGCCACGCCGGCATCAGCCTCATACAAGGCGAAGGTGGGGGCGGACCGCTCTTACACGCTGCAGGGCATACAGATAAACCCGGCCGACGTGGTGATCAACCTGCGCGAAGGCTGGAACTGGATAGGCTATCCGCTCGGGCAGACGCTTACCGTAAGCGAAGCCATGCAGACGGCGCAGCCCGACGAGTACGACTGCATAGTAGGTCAGGAAGGCTTCGCCCAGTTTGCCGGAGGCAAATGGCAAGGTTCGCTGAAGGCCATGCGTCCGGGCCAGGGCTACATGTACATGTCCGGTTCAAGCAAGGCGTTCACTTACTTCAGCGGCACGGTGTCTAAGGCGCAGTCGCTGTTCCCAAGAAACGCCGCGCGGCAGCAGGGCGCATGGACTACGGATGTCTACGCCTACGCCGACATGATGTGCGTGATAGCCGAGCTTTACGACGACGGCGCTAAGACGGCCGACGGGCGATATACGGTAGGCGCGTTCTGCGGAGCCGAATGCCGCAGCGTCGGCAAATACGAGGAAGGCAAGTTGTGGCTCAACGTAATAGGAAAAGCCGGCGACGAGATAACCTTCATGGCTTACGACAACGAGAGCGGACTGACGTATCATGTGAAAGAAACGCTCACGTTCGGCGTCGTCGTTGAAGGCTCGGCCGACCTGCCTTACGCCATGCACTTGGGCGACGAAGCCACGGGCATAGAGGAAGTGACCCACTCAGGCGACATGAAGGCACGCATAAGCGACGGCAAACTGTACGTCACGTTCGGCGGCGACATCGACTACGTGACGCTCCACTCTGCCGACGGCGTATGCGTGTTCAAGTCTGCTTGGGGAGCCGCGACAAGGTATAAGGACGTGTCTTGGCTGCCTACGGGAGTCTACGTGCTCTCCGTAAGCTCTAACGGAAAGACGCATTACGCCAAGCTGACCAACATGAAATAAAGCTCCTCTGACGACAGTAGCGGTCGTGCCGGAAACCAAACTGGCACGACCGCTTTGAGAAAGGTAACCTTTTTTAAAAAAGAATGACTGTACAATGTAATACGACTACAGGGTCATTAAAATGAGATCATTAACTTACTTTGCAAAATCATAAGACAAACATGTATGAGGCTGTGCTTCCCATCACAGGCCGAAGCCCAAAGTGCAGAACAGCCCGTTGTATGAACCTATGCCTGCAGTACGCGAACTGACATGACGGAAACCGATGCCTATGTTTATCTTGATGCTGCGTCCTATTCTGCCTACCAGCGCAGCGTCGTACGTTACGTGTTTCCACGAGTCACTGCCGATGCCTGCTTTCGCGGCGGCGCGCAGGTCAAGCTCCAGCAGTCCGTCGTCGGTACGGCAGAAGTTGTAACCGAGACCGCCGCCCAAGTCAGAACTTTTTGCGTAACTCTCACCGTGGTTCTTGTCGTAAAGCCCGTACATCCTGCCGGCCTGCACGAAAGCATACATCTTCGGTATGAATCTGTAGCCTAAGTTTACGCTGGACTCTATCGGTGTGAGTCCGTCGCATTTCGTGCCCGTACCCATGTTGATGTCGCCCACTACTTTATCTATGAATCTTGTTTGTGTTTGTCCCATTGTCATCGTGCATGACAGCGATAGGAGCAACATTATTATAATCCTTATGCCCATATCCGTTTTTGTTTTTTATTTGTTAGACAATTTGGTTATTGGTCGGCCAACCATTGGCAAATATAGTCTGATTTAGGAATAAGGCAAAATAAAATCCGTCGTTTTATTCTGCCATGTTACACATTGTGTTTCAGCATAAGTTGTTGACATACAGATTGTTTGGCGTAATTTTACTGCATGCGTGACATGCAGAATTGTAACATCAACGGGCACAAAGCGCATGGCTATTTTTGCAAAATACGATGATTTGTTGTAATTTTGTGTGCAAATAAATAGTATGAAAACATATAGTTTCCTTATTTTAGCCTTGATATTGTTTTGTGCGTCATGCAGTATGAGATCAAGCCAAACCCGTGCCCGGCTTGAGCATATCGACAGCCTGATAGTCGGCGGAATGTTTGAAGATGCCGACAGTGAGTTGTCTGAGTTTGATGCCGACAATATTACTGATGAAGACGGCAGGGCCTTATACTCACTGATGAAAGCGCAGATGTCGCTGGTGTCGGGTCGCGGACTGGCCTCCAATTCGCTGTTGACATACGCTGTCGACCATTACGAGCGGTCGGGCGACGAGGCGCGCCTTGCCCGTGCGCTTTATTACAAAGGGGAGTATGAGTTTGAAAAAGGTAATCCTGAAAAGTCGCTGGCGTACATGAAGAAGGCTGAGCGATGGGAGCGTGAAGCCGACGTGCCTTGGCTGCGATTCATGATTTACGTCAACATGTCAAACGTAAACACCCTGCTTGGAGCAGGCCAAACCGCGCTCGGATATGCCCGCAAGACATTGGCGCATGCTGTCAGGCATGGCGATAAGGCTTGGATGTGCGCGGCGTATAACAGCCTCGCCGCATGCTATAACCTTATTGGGAAAAAAGACAGCGCGCTGATTTACGTTGAAAAGATAATACCGTATATCGGCACGGCAGCCGATAGGACTGACTCCGTAGGTTACCTATGCAACGTAGGTTATCTGTATTATGAGCTTGGCGTGTACGATAGGGCGGAGACGATGCTGCGCGAGGCCGTAGCGCTGATGGATGTAAACGAGGCCGTGGTAAACCTGATAATGACCTTGTACATGAAAGGCGAAGACGCCGAGGCCGACTCGTTGAGGCAAATACGATGGAGCGGCTTCACCGCCGCGCAGAAGGGAGAACAGCTGCAGCTTATGGCCGAACGGGCCGAGCACGACGGCGACTTCGAGGCATCAGCACGTTATTACCGAGAAGCAAGAGTAATGGCGGACAGTGCCGCCGCGAACGTGAAGACGGAGGCGGCCGTGGCAATACAGAATGATTCGGAGATGGACATGTACCGCCGCGACATAGCCCACAATCGGAGCGTTTACGTCATATCTACGGTGGCCTGCGTCGTCTTGTTGTTGCTTATCATAGGCTTAGCCTATTGGCGCAGCGTAAATAAGGCGCGCCGCACAATAGCCGAGGCCGACCGCCTGATATCCGGATACGAGGCGAAGGTGGAGGCCCTTGAACAGTCTGACAGGCGTCACTCATCAGAAATAGATAAGCTGAAACGTAAGATAGAGAAATTTAAGGATGAGCGGAAGGCCATGCTTGTAAACGGGCAGACCCTCTATGAAAACATCATCAATGGCGGAACTACTGCTACGTGGGTGAAAAAAGACTTCAATGACATCATAGAATATTACCGCACAATGCACCCTCGGATGGTGGCCGAAGCCGAAAACGATTATGTCAAGCTCTCGCTTACCAACATATTTTACCTTATCCTGATAGACATGGGGCATTCGGACGCCGACGTGCAGCGCATAATGTGCATGTCGCCCGGAGCCGTGCGCACTATGAAGTCGCGCGTGAAAGCCAAGCGTAAGGCGTGAAATCCACAGAGTCACCTTATAATCATTCTTGCCTTATTGTAACTCTGTTTACAATGTATTTTAAAAAGATGAAAGATATTTGTAAATACGTGCGTTGATAAGAACCAACTAAAATCATAGACTAAAAGCGTGATAACAAACCGTATAGATCTAAGCACAACAAAAAATCGGCGACCCCGAATATTCGGAGCCGCCGATCTCTTATAATTAATGTTTCACGTAAAGGATTTTATTCTGCCTCTACGGCTTCTTTCTCGCTGTAGTCGATTACGTTCTTGCGGTTGGCCTGCATGCGGTCGTAGTCCTCACGCGAGCCTACGATGATCTTGTCGAACTCGCGCAGACCGGTACCGGCCGGGATGAGGTGGCCGCAGATTACGTTCTCCTTCATGCCCTCGAGATAGTCTACCTTGCCGCGGATGGCCGACTCGTTGAGCACCTTAGTGGTCTCCTGGAACGACGCGGCCGACATGAAGCTCTTGGTCTGGAGGGCGGCGCGGGTGATACCCTGAAGTATCTGGGTAGACGTTGCGGGCACGGCGTCGCGCACTTGCACGGTCTTAAGGTCGCGGCGCTTCAGCGTAGAGTTCTCGTCGCGCAGCTTGCGCGCCGTTACTATTTGGCCGGGCTTGAGCGTCTCGCTGTCGCCTGCGTCTACTACGACCTTCTTACCCCAAATGCGGTCGTTCTCCTCGGCGAAGTCGAGCTTGTCTACTATTTCCTGCTCGAGGAAGGTGGTGTCGCCCGGGTCGTTGATCTGCACCTTGCGCATCATCTGGCGAACGATGATCTCGAAGTGCTTGTCGTTGATCTTAACACCCTGCAGGCGGTAAACGTCTTGCACCTCGTTGACGATGTACTCCTGAACGGCGGTCGGTCCCTTGATGGCAAGGATGTCGTTGGGAGTGATAACACCGTCGGAAAGCGGAGTGCCGGCACGCACGGCGTCGTGCTCCTGCACGAGGATCTGCTTCGAGAGCGAAACGAGGTACTTGCGCTGCTCGCCGGTCTTCGAGGTGACGATAATCTCGCGGTTACCGCGCTTTACCTTGCCCATTGTGACCTCTCCGTCGATTTCACTGACGACGGCGGGATTTGACGGGTTGCGCGCCTCGAACAGCTCGGTGACACGGGGAAGACCTCCGGTGATGTCGCCCGCCTTACCTACGGTACGCGGTATCTTGACAAGCGTGGTACCGGTCTTTACCTTTTGGCCGTCTTCTACTACTACGTGACCGCCCACGGGGAAGTTGTACGTACCTATCACGTCGCCGCTTGCGTCGATAATGTCGCAGGTGGGCACCTTGCTCTTGTCCTTCGACTCGGTGATGATCTTCTCGGTGAGTCCGGTGGTGTCGTCGGTCTCGGAGTGGAACGTTACGCCGTCGATAACGTCGCGGAATTTAAGCGTACCTGCGTATTCGGTTACGATGACTGCGTTGAACGGGTCCCAACGGGCGATGACGTCACCCTTGTTTACGAGCGAGCCGCCCTTGAAGTAGAGCGAACTACCGTAAGGCACGTTGAGCGTTGAGAGCACGATGTTGGTGTGCGGATCGACGAAACGGATTTCGGCCAGACGGCTGACTACCATCTCGCACTGTACGGGGCCGTTGTCGCCCTCTTCCTCGAACGGAACGGTGCGGAGCTCGTCGAACTCGATGCGGCTGTCATTCTTTGCAACGATCGACGCGTTGGCGGCTGCGTTGGCAGCCACACCACCGGCGTGGAAAGTACGGAGCGTAAGCTGCGTACCCGGCTCACCGATGGCCTGCGCGGCGATGACGCCTACGGCCTCGCCCTTCTGCACCATGCGGCTGGTGGCAAGGTTGCGCCCGTAACACTTCATGCAGACGCCCTTCTTGCTCTCGCAGGTGAGCACCGAACGTATCTCGACGCTCTCGATGGGGCTTTCCTCGATGATCTTGGCTATCGGCTCGGTAATCTCCTCGCCGGCAGCTACGATGAGCTCGCCCGTATTGGGATGTATGATATCGTGAACCGACACGCGGCCGAGTATTCGCTCATAGAGAGACGAGATGATCTCGTCGCCGTTCTTAAGGGCGGTGCAGACAAGGCCGCGGAGCGTGCCGCAGTCTTCCTCGGTGATGATGACGTCGTGCGACACGTCGACGAGACGACGGGTCAGGTATCCTGCGTCGGCAGTCTTCATGGCGGTGTCGGCAAGACCCTTACGGGCACCGTGGGTGGAGATGAAGTACTCGAGCACGCTCATACCCTCCTTGAAGTTGGAGAGAATAGGGTTCTCGATGATCTGCGCGCCTTCGGCTCCGGCCTTCTGCGGCTTGGCCATAAGACCACGCATACCGGCAAGCTGGCGGATCTGGTCCTTAGAACCACGGGCTCCGGAGTCGAGCATCATGTAGACGGCGTTGAAGCCCTGGTCGGCCTCGGTCATCTCCTTCATAAGCACGTCGCCAAGTTCGTTGTTGACATGGGTCCATGCGTCGATTACCTGATTGTATCGTTCGTTGTCGGTGATGAATCCCATGTTATAGTTATCGGTGATCTGGCGCACTTCCTCGTTACCCCTCTCTACGAGAGCCACCTTCTCCTCAGGGATGATGATGTCGTCAAGGTTGAACGACAGACCAGCGAGGTAAGACATGCGGTAACCGAGGTTCTTGATGCCGTCGAGGAACTCGCAGGCACGGGCGAAGCCTACCGCCTTGATGACGTCGGCGATGATGTCGCGAAGACTCTTCTTGGAGATGATCTTGTTGACGAAGCCCACCTCGTCGGGGATGATGCCGTTGACAATAACGCGGCCTACCGAAGTCTCTACCATGTGGCTGTAGAAGTTGCCGTCGGCGTCAACGTCGTTGACCACCACCTTGACCTGCGCATGCAGGTCGCACTTGCCTTCGTTATGTGCGATGATGGCCTCCTCGGGACCGTAGAACGTAAGGCCTTCGCCTTTAGCTCCGGGACGTATCTTGGTGATATAGTAAAGTCCGAGCACCATGTCCTGCGACGGCACCGTGATAGGCGCGCCGTTGGCAGGGTTCAAGATATTGTGGCTCTGCAGCATCAGTATCTGAGCCTCGAGCACGGCCTCGTTGCTGAGCGGAAGGTGCACGGCCATCTGGTCGCCGTCGAAGTCGGCGTTGAACGCCGTACATGCCAACGGGTGGAGCTGGATGGCCTTACCCTCGATGAGTTTCGGCTGGAAGGCCTGGATACCGAGACGGTGAAGCGTCGGGGCACGGTTGAGCAACACTGGGTGACCCTTCATTACGTTCTCGAGGATGTCCCAGATTACCGGTTCGCGGCGGTCCACTATCTTCTTGGCGCTCTTCACTGTCTTAACGATGCCGCGCTCTATGAGCTTGCGGATGATGAACGGCTTGTAAAGCTCGGCCGCCATCAGCTTAGGCAGACCGCACTCGCCCATCTTCAGCTCCGGGCCTACGACGATAACCGAACGTGCGGAATAGTCGACACGCTTACCGAGAAGGTTCTGGCGGAAACGTCCCTGCTTACCCTTCAACGAGTCTGACAACGACTTCAGCGGACGGTTTGACTCGCTCTTCACGGCGCTGCTCTTGCGCGAGTTGTCGAAGAGGCTGTCGACGGCCTCCTGCAACATACGCTTCTCGTTGCGCAGGATGACCTCGGGAGCCTTGATCTCCATGAGTCGCTTCAAGCGGTTGTTACGTATGATGACGCGGCGGTAAAGGTCGTTAAGGTCTGACGTTGCGAAACGACCGCCGTCTAGCGGAACGAGCGGACGAAGCTCTGGAGGGGTGACCGGTATTATCTTCATAATCATCCACTCCGGCTTGTTGATGTTGCGGCTCGCACGGAAAGCCTCGACAACCTGAAGGCGCTTAAGTGCCTCGGTCTTGCGCTGCTGCGAAGAGTCGCTGTTGGCGCGGTCGCGCAGCTCGTAAGAGAGAGAGTCGAGGTCGATACCTACAAGCAGGTCGTAAACGGCCTCGGCACCCATCTTGGCGATGAACTTGTTCGGGTCGCTATCGTCAAGATATTCGTTGCCGTCGGGCAAGTTGTCCATTATGTCGATATATTCGTCCTCGGTGAGCAGGTCCATCTTGTGAGAGCCGTTCACCTCCATGTCGTCGGCATCCTTCCTGCCGGCCATGACACCGGGCTGGATTACTATGTACTTCTCGTAATAGATTACGGAGTCAAGTTTTTTCGTAGGTATTCCGAGCAGATAGCCTATCTTGTTAGGCAGCGAACGGAAATACCAGATATGTGCTACTGGCACGACAAGCTCGATGTGGCCGGTGCGCTCGCGGCGCACTTTCTTTTCGGTAACCTCCACGCCGCAACGGTCGCAGACGATACCTTTATATCTAATGCGCTTGTACTTACCGCAGGCGCACTCGTAGTCCTTCGTCGGACCGAAGATGCGCTCGCAGAAAAGTCCGTCGCGCTCAGGCTTATAAGTACGGTAGTTTATGGTCTCCGGCTTGGTCACCTCGCCAAAAGAACTTTCGAGGATTTCCTCAGGCGACGCAAGGCTGATGGTAATCTTCGTAAAATTACTCTTTATCTTTG
>CALUFN010000026.1 GCA_944319945.1 uncultured Prevotella sp. | reverse complement strand
CGGCCTACGAACACGCACGAGTGGGCTTCGGCCGCCTTGCGTATGGCGTCGCTCTGAAACTGGAACAGACTCTCCTGCGACAGCTTGTTGCTGTAAAAGTTGTTGTCTGACACGAATGGGGCGTGCATGTGGAACAACGAGCGGAAGAAGCCCTTCTTCTCGTCGTTCTGCTCGAAAAACTTCTCGCTGAAGCCGCTCTCCTTAGCGGCCAGGTTGAGCAGCTCCTTGTCGTAGAAGTTGCACCCGAAGTCGTCGGCCAGGCGCTTGGCTATCACGAGTCCGCCGCTGCCCAGCTGCCTTCCGACGTTGATTATTATCTTTTTGTCTTCCATAAGCGTTGTCTTTTTCGGGAAGTTAGAGAAGTTAAAGAAGTTATAGAAGTTATAGAAGTCAAAGCCATTACCTTTGCCGGTATGGAGCGACAAGACATTTGGCTTTAACTTCTATAACTTCTCTAATTTCTTTAAATTCCGTTTACTCCTTGCATATTCATCTGTTTTTTGAATTTCTTCATATACTTCGTCATCATCACGATGGCCACTACGGCCGCGATAGAGTCTGACACGGGCATGGCCGTCCACACTCCGTCAACGTTCATGATGGGCGGCAGTATGACGAGCAGAGGCAGCAGGAACAGCATCTGGCGCGAAAGTGACAGGAAGATGCTGATCTTGGCCTTGCCGATGCACTGGAAGAAATTGGTTATCACCATCTGCGCACCCACTATCGGGAAGGCCAGCATGTGTATCCTGATACCCTCGATGGCGAGGTCGATGAGCGTCTTGTCGGTAGTGAAGAGCCTTGCGCACTGGTAAGGCAGGAACTCGGCGATGGCGAAACCCGTGGTGGTTATCACCGTAGCCGTTATCATGGCCAGCTTGAGCACCTTCATCAGTCGGTCGTAACGCTGCGCACCGTAGTTGTAGCCGGCTATCGGGAGCATGCCCTGGTTGAGACCGATGGTGACCATCACGAATATGAACGACACCTTGCTGGCTATGCCGTAGGCTCCCACGGCCAAGTCGCCGCCGTACCTTGACAGCCCGGCGTTGATGAATATCACCACGACGCATGCGCACACGTTCATCGCGAATGGCGACATGCCTATGCTAGTGATGTTTTTTACAATGTCGCTTTTCAGCTTGTAGATGCCCCGCTTGAAGTGGAGTATCTCCGCGTCGTTGCTGAACAGCTTGATCTGCCACGCAAGGGCCACGCCCTGCGATATGACGGTGGCGAGGGCGGCGCCCATTATCCCCATCTTCAGAGGCCAGATGAATATAGGTGCCAGCACGATGTTGAGCACCACGGTGAGTATCGTGGCCGCCATGGCCTGCTTGGGTTTGCTGGCCGCGCGCAGCACGGCGTTCATGCCGAGGAAGGTCTGCGACACTACGTTGCCGGCCAAGATTACGAGCATATAGTCGCGGGCGTAGGGAATGGTGTTCTCGCTCGCGCCGAAGAAATACAGTATCGGGTCGAGGAACAGCAGCGTAATGAGGCCGAAGGCTATGCCGACCACGAGGTTGAGCGTGAAGCTGTTGCCGAAGATGTGCTCGGCCATGGCGTAGTCTTTCTGTCCGAGCTTGACCGATATGCACGTTGACGAACCGATGCCCACGGCTGCTCCGAAGGCCGCCGAGAGGTTCATCAGCGGAAAGGTGATGGCCAGTCCGGATATGGCCAGCGGCCCTACGCCCTGCCCGATGAAGATGCTGTCGATCATGTTGTAAAGCGACGAAGCCGTCATTGCCACGATGGCGGGCAAGGCGTATTGCGCCAGCAGTTTGCCCACCGGCTTCGTCCCGAGTTCAAGTGTTGCCTGTCTGTTATCCATATTAATCTTTCGTTTCGAGTGCAAAGTTACTGCAAAAATTCGGTTAAGCGAAGTAAAAGGATGATTGTTTTTTCCTTTTACCTATATCAGTAAACTTATTCCGGCCGTACAAAGCACGCCGATAGTATTTCAACAGGCCACCTTTTGTCGTGTAAAAGGCGGCAAAACGGAGCGTAAAAGGTTACCTTTTGCAAGCCGAAAGGCAACCTTTTACGATGCGCCTGATTATCAACGGGTTACAGCTACGGCAAAAGCCATGCCGCCGCATACGCCGAAGGGGCTGCCCGCAGGCCTTAAGCCGGCGGCGCAACCCCTTGCCTTCTTGTCAAATCAATCAATCAAGTCGTTTATGTATAATGCAACTTACACGCATGCGTCAGTCGATGTCGGTCACCTCGAAGTCCTCATTGAAAGTCACCTCCAAGTGGTTTGACAGCGTTACTTCTATCTCGTCGTCGTCTTTTTCCATCTCGATGATGCGCGCGTCAGGGTAATTCTCCCTCACGTAGCGCGCTATTGGCTGCGGCACGAGCGCGGCCGGCACGGCCGAACGCTTGCATTTTATCTCGGTCCACGCGCCCCGGCCGTCGAACTCTATCTTCTCCCCGTGGGTCAGTATCACGCTGTAGCTCTTGCCAAACAGCTCGGTCTCCATCTTAGCCAACGCTATCTTGCGGTCAGGGAAGTGGGCGGCTATCGTCCGCCGGGCCTGTGCCGGCAGTTGCGACGGCGATATGGCCTTCTCTCCACCGTTGGTATCGGCCGAGGCCGCAGCAGGCATCAGCAACGCCACGGCAAGGAATAAGAGTTTCAGTATCGTCTTCATCAGAGTGCATTACAGTTAAAACGGTTAATAATCAGTTGTCGTCGGCCCGGATAAAGCCGGACGGCCGCCCCGGCTCCACGGGGACAAGCTCCTCCGGCTTTATCACTGACGGCAAGCCGGCCGGCTGCGTCAGTCGTCGATGTCGACTACCTGGAAACTGCTGTTAAACGTTATCTCCAGACGGTTTGACAACTTAATCTCATAGCGGTTGTCGTCTTTCTCAATCTTGAGAATCTTAGTTCCGGGATACGTCGACTTTACGTATTGCGCTATCTTGGCCGGAACGAGCGCCGCCGGCACAGCAGACATCTTGCAGTCTATCTCCGTCCAGTTGCCACGGCGGTCAAACTCCACCTTCTCTCCGTTGTTGAACACTACGTCGTAACTCTTCTCGAAGAGTCCCGTCTCCAGCTTTGCGAGGGCCACCTTCTTCTTTGAGAAGTGCTTCTTTATCAGCTGTTGGGCCGTAGTAGGCAGCTGGGTCATGCTTACGGGCTTGTCGTTGTCAGCTACTGCGCTTACCTGGAACGTCACGAGGCATACTAATGCTACTAATGCGGTTTGGATGATTCTTTTCATAATTCTACGTTTTTATGGGTTAATACTTATTTTTGCCTTTCACTTTCGGCGGCTGCGGTAGTCATTGCTTATCGTCGCATGTGCTGCGCGCCGCCTGCCGTTGTCTTTTGTCTGATGCAAAGGTGGCAAGCGTTTCTGAAAAGAATCTGAAATATCAGGCCGTTTTCCTGCTTTTAACTAATTTTTAGAGAAAACGACCGTAAATACGTGCTGCCCGTCGCGAAACGAATAATTTATACCGAAACCGTACAAGTTGCACACCGCCTTTACAAGCGAAAGGCCCAAGCCGGTAGACGACTTCTTGTCGGCCGAATGATAGAAACGCTCGAATATCTTGCCCTCGTCGAGCGGACGGGGCACTCCCGTGTTGGCAACGGTCATCGAGTGAGAGTCTGCCGTCACCGATATTGAGCCTCCCTGCACGTTGTGCACGAAGGCGTTTTTCAACAAGTTGGACACCAACACCTGCGCGAGCGATCTGTCCATCTCGGCCACTACGGTGTCGGCAAAATCTACGTGCAACGTTATATTCTTATATTCATAGACGCTCTCAAGGTCGGGCAGCAGCCTTTCAGTCATGTTTCCCAAGTCTACGGGCTCGCGGTTGGCAAACTGACAGTTGTCAATCTTGCAAAGCAAGAGCAGCGAGCGGTTGGTGGCCGAGAGGTTCTTCAGCGTGCGCAAAGTCTTTATTATCTCGGCCATCTGCTCCTCGGTGAGTTTCTCGTCGTCAAGCATCATCTCAAGACGGTTAACGCAGACCGCAAGCGGAGTCTGCATCTCGTGCGACGCGTTGGCAATGAACAGCTTCTGCTGCTCATACTGCCGCTCGTTGCGCTCTATGCTCCGCCTCACGGTTTCGTTCATTATCTTAAACTCGGTTATGTCCGTCTTGTTGTCCAAAGGCTTACCCCCCTGCCCCAGCTTGTAAGCGTCGAGCCAGTCGAGCAATATGCGCAGCGGCTTCATACTGTGGCGCACGGTCCACAGGTTGACCACCGTCACGCCGATGAGCAACACGGCGTAAAGCGCAATCAGCCAATAAAGTATTGCCCGCTTCAGGTTGTTCTTGTCGATAGTAGCCGTAAACACGGTAAGCTCACGGTAATGTCCGTCGGCCGTTTGGAATATGTACGTAATGGTGCGCGCAGGCTCATACTTGTTTTTTCCCTCAAAATACACCTCCATGTCCTTATAGCGTATGTGCCTGGTGCGTGCCGCATAGCCGGCGTCCACGCTGCGTATGTAGTATTGGTTGTTCGATGTCTCGTCGGTTACGGGCATGTCCTCGCCTGCAAGATAGTTAGTCATAAGCGTCTCGGCATAGGCCGTCAGGCTTTCGTCGGTGGCGTTGTTCATCTCCTTTATTATCGCAAAATAAAAGCATACGGCCCAAAGCGCAATGCTTACCGCCTTGAGTATCGAGAGCCTGAATGTTATGACGTTCTGCAGCTTCATGTGTCTTGATTGTCAACCGGCAATCTCAATGAGTTTATATCCGAACCCGTAGACGGTCTTTATCTCTATTGACGCGCCTGCGGCCTTGAGCCTTTTGCGCAGGTTTTTCATCTGCGCGTAGATGAAATCGAAGTTGTCTGCCTGGTCAATGTTGTCTCCCCACACCGCCTCGGCAAGCGTCTGCTTCTCTATCAGGCGGTTGGCACGGTTGACAAGATAAAACAATATGTCGTATTCCTTGCGGCCAAGCTCTATGTCGCGGCCGTCCACTTCCACCTTGAACGTGTCGGGGTGTATCGTCACGTTGCCTAGCTTCACGGTGCGTGCGCCGTTATGCGAGTTGCGCCTCAGCACGCTGCGTATCCGTGCGTGCAGTTCGGCTAAGTGGAAAGGCTTTGCCAAATAGTCGTCGGCTCCAAGCTCGAGCCCGTTCACCTTGTCTTCAATCGAATCCTTAGCCGATATTATTATCACGTTGTTTCGCTTCCCCTTGTCGGCCAGTTCGCGCAAGAGATTAAGCCCGTTGCCGTCGGGCAGCATTATGTCGAGCAGGATGCAGTCGTATTCATAAACGAAAACCTTCGTCCGGGCAGAGGCGTAATCCGCCGCCGACTCTACCACGTAGCGCTCTTTCTCAAGCGAACGGACAATCACTTCGCGCAGGTCGGCGTTGTCTTCTATGACGAGTATCTTCATCTTTTATTTGGAATTTATGTAATTAAGAATTAAGAGTTAAGAATTAAGAAAATATACTTTGTCGCTAAGTTGACAGCTGAATCATATCTTCTTAATTCTTAACTCTTAACTATTAATTCTTAACTTTTCTCTATTCTGATTCTCGCGTCTACGGCGATAACGTCGTTCTCGTCGGCGAGAAGCGGATTGATGTCCATCTCTTTTATCTCTGTCGCGAAGCGCAAGAGCGTGGAGAGGCGCACTATTATCTCGGCGTACTTCTTCTCGTTGACACCCTTCTGTCCGCGCGTGCCTTTTATAATCTTGTACGCACGGAGGGAGTGAATCATAGAGTAAGCCTCCTCGTAAGACAACGGAGCAAGTCCGCTTGACACGTCCTTGAGTACTTCCACGAAGATACCGCCGAGTCCGCAGAGCACGATGTGGCCGAACCTCGGCTCGTATTTAGCGCCTATGAACAGCTCGCGGCCTTTCAACATCTTCTGCACCATGATGCCCGTTGCGCCCTCGATCTTCATCATCCGGTCGAACTCCAAGCCGAGATGCTCGGGCGTCCTGATGTTAAGCGCCACGCCGCCGACGTCGCTCTTGTGCACCGGGCCTACCACTTTGGCCACTACGGGATAACCAACCTTCTCGGCAAAAGCCGTGAGTTCGGCCTTGTCTGAACTTACCTTCTCTGACACCATAGGTATTCCGGCGCACTCAAACAGCTCGCGCACTTGTTCGGGAGATATGTATCCGTTGCCCTCGATGCTCCCGATGACCTCGCGGATGCGCGGCACGTCGACGCCGAACAGCTCGATTTCGGAAGCGGCGGGACGCGGAGTCTTCATCACTTGGGTAAGAGACGTGGCGAGGGTTACTTCGTCGCTGAAGTTCACATGGCCTTTCTTCAAGAACTCGGCCACCTCCGGCCCGGCCGTGTTAAGGCACGGAAGGATGGGGAATATGGGTTTCTTGCACTCGAGAATCTTCTTATGCAGCACGTCGTAGGCCTCATATAGCTGCACGAGTCCGGGCGTACCGAAGATTACAAAGATAGCGTCAATGCCCTCAAACCTATTCTCACAGTAGTCGATAGCCAGCGCGAGATGCTCCGGAGTGCCGGTAGCAAGGATGTCGATGGGGTTTGACACGGACGAACCGGGGAACAGCTTGCTCTTCAGTTCGTCTGCGGCGGGGCCTTCAATCTTAGGCACGTTTAGCCCGCCTTTCGACAAGGCGTCAGTCAACATTACGCCGGGGCCGCCGGCATGGGTCACTATCGCGAAGTTGCGCCCCGTCAGCGGAGGCAGCGTAAAGATGCATCCTACCGTCGTAAGTTCCTCCCTTGAGAAGCAGCGCACTATGCCCGCCTTGCGGAAAAGGGCCTCAACGGCCGAGTCGCTGCTGGCAATGGCCCCCGTGTGTGACGACGCGGCGCGGCTTCCGCTCTCGCTGCTTCCGGCCTTAATCGCCGCTATGCGGCAGCCCTTGCGTATGAGCGAGCTGGCGTGGAAGAGCAGTTTGTCGGGGTTAGAGATGTTTTCGATGTAAAGCAGCTTGATATGCGAGTCGCGCTCAGGGTCGAAGTTCTCGTCCATGTACTGGAGTACGTCCTCGATGCCTATCTGCTTACTGTTGCCGACGCTCCACACCGAGTTGAACGGCAGACCCTTGATTACGGCCGATTCGAGAATGAACACGGCCGTGGCCCCTGACCCGCTGATGAAGTCGACGCCCTTTTCGTGCAGCGTAGGTATGGGTTTTGTGAACACGCTGTGGTGCCAAGAGTTCATCAGGCCGATACAGTTGGGGCCGATGAGCGCCGCCCCGTACTTCTCGCAAGTGTCCACGATGCGCTGTTCGAGCACGGCTCCGGCCTTAGTCTCCTCGCCGAATCCGGCCGAGATTATTATGAAAGCCTTCACTTCCTTTTGCGCGGCGAGCAGTTCAACGGTATCGGGACACGCCGGAGCCGGTATCACCAACACGGCCAAGTCGGTAGGAGGAATGTCGGCGGCATCGTGGAACACCTTGATGCCCTGTACTTCGTCTTCCTTCGGATTGACTATTCTCAGCGTGCCCTTGTAGCCTCCGCTGATAAGATTGCGCACCAATGCGCCGCCGGGTTTGTGAACGTTGTTAGAGCCGCCCACAACCACGATGCTTTCAGGATGTAATAATTGTCGGTTTATCATAGATTGATTTTTATGTGATTAACAACACTTTTCATTTCAGTATCTGCTTCGCGTGTTCCTTTACCTTTATCTCCTTAGGAGTGAACACGCGTTCTATCACGCCGTCTTCGTTGATGATGAACGTCGTGCGGAACGTGCCCATGTACGTGCGTCCGTACATCTTCTTCTCGCCCCACACGCCGAACTGCTCTACGAGAGCCTTCTCCGTGTCGGCTATCAAGTGGAACGGCAGCTCGTTTTTGGCAATGAAGCGCTGGTGCTTCTTACCGTCGTCAACGCTCACGCCCACCACTTCGTAACCACGGGCCTTAAGTTCCTCGTAGTTGTCGCGTAGGTTGCAGGCCTCGGTAGTGCAGCCCGACGTAAGGTCTTTAGGGTAAAAATACAGCACGAGCTTCTTCCCCTTGAAGTCGCCGAGCCTTATCTCGTCGCCGTTCTCGTCGCGCCCCAACAGCTCGGGGGCTTTGTCTCCTATGTTCATCTTTATCACTTTTTTACAACACATTTTATGTTATCTGTCTATCCAATTATCAATTTTCACATCCGGTATATGCGACAAATGCTTGATATTTTCCGTTACAAGAAATCAGCCAAATTCAGGCTTGCGTCCATTCCTTTCATCGTAGAATTTATTTGTTTCCTTTTGCAAATATAGCGCAATTATGGCGTAACGCAAAATAAAAGGGGATGATTTTTGTCTTTATTTTTCATCGGCCGCACAGTTGTTTCGCCGCTGAAAATCATCATTTTTCTCACTGCGTTGCACATTTTATAATAACTTTTCATAACTTTACGCCCGTAAAACGAAACCACTATGGACAAGAAAGCATTAATCATCATCACAGCCCTGCTCGGCATAGTGCCGGCAGGGGCGCAGACCAACGACGACTGCCGGCGGACCTGCACGCAGGAATGCAGCGCGCAGGCGTGCGCCGCAGCGCATCCGTGGCAGGGCAAGCGGGTGGCCTTCCTCGGCGACTCGATGACCGACCCGAATAATAACAGCAGCGACGTGCCTAAGAAATACTGGGGCTACATGCAAGAGAGGCTCGGCCTTACGCCTTACGTTTACGGGGTAAGCGGCCGCCAGTGGGACGACATACCGAGGCAGGCCGAGCGGCTGAAGGCCGAGCACGGCGACAGCGTAGACGCGATATCGGTGTTCATCGGCACCAACGACTTCAACGCCGGAGTACCTCTCGGCCGCTGGTACGACGAGGCCGAAGGCACGGTGGAGGCCGCCGTACACGAGGCAAAAAAGGAGTACAAGCGCATGCGCCGCACGCCGGCTATGGACAATGGCACATTCCGCGGACGCATAAACATCGGCATCAAGCGGCTGAAAGAGCTGTTCCCCGACAAGCAGATAGTGCTGTTCACGCCGATTCACCGCGCCCGCGCCGAGTTCGGGGCCACTAACCTGCAACCCGACGAGAGCTGGCAAAACGTGTGCGGAGAGTATTTCGACGCTTACGTCGAGGCCGTGAAAGAGGCTGCCAACGTATGGAGCGTACCCGTGATTGACCTCAACGCCGTGAGCGGCATGAACCCAATGGTGAAGGAGCAGCAGCCTTACTTCCGCGACCCGGCCACCGACCTGCTCCACCCGAGCGACAAGGGGCAACGCCGCCTGGCGCTCACAATGATGCGGCAGCTCTACATGCTGCCCGTGTTTTAGGCTCGACAGTTAACTAAATTTCACCAAACAACCCGTTTACGTTTTAACATTTAGACGCTAAACAACGGCCGTTTTTCCAACCGGAGACAAAGTTTCTATGGAAAAACGGCCGTTTTACGTCCTAATATAAAGCACTGACAGACAACGTATTACCTTCGACCAGCGTATCCTTAAGCATGAAAACACGGCATAAAAGGCTGCGAACAGGACCGCAAAACGCCGCAAAACGCGACGCAAAAGGCCGTAGATGACACCGCAAAAGGTGGCCTATCGCGTTGCAATAGGTTACCTTTTGCATTGCCGTATGCCGCTTTTCGCCATACGAGGTGACATTTTCGAGCTTTCAAAGTGACGTTTCACGCCCGCTTTATCCTATTTCATCAGTCACATGAATGTTAAATCTCGGTCGACCGAAGACTTCAAGTTGTTAACAAAACAAAAACCTACGGTTCCCCTACTCCATGCTTACCATTTCTTAAATGGTGTCATTTTTCCATTCCAAAAAGGAAAAAACATTAAATCATTTGTGTGTTGGGCCAATTTGTTATATCTTTGTATGAAGTATCACGGGCTGACTACGCGCATGCCGCAAACCAAATTTAACGACACACGGCAACGGCCACAGCCGGCTTACGCACCATAATTTGACTACATATACCGAACTATTATGAAGAAGACAACCGTTTCGTTATTACTGATATTATTGCTATCGCCGGTTACGATGTTGGCCGACGGATACGACAAATTATGGAAAAAGGTGGAAGACGCAGCCGGTCGCGACCTTCCCAAGACGCAGATAGAGCATCTGACCGAGATCACCAACAAGGCTGAACGCGAAGGCGACTACGGCCAACTGCTCAAGGCGGAATGGCGCAAGATGTGGGTGTGGTCGAAAATATCGCCCGACTCGCTGCCGCCGCAGATGGCACGGCTCGAGCGTAAGGCCGCCGGCTACGAGGCCACCGACCCCGCGTTGGCCGCCGTGTGCTACGCCGCCCTCGGCAAGACGTGCCGCGGGCAGCGCATAGAGGGATACGACCCTGACACTGCGTCGCAGGCGTTTTTCAAGAAGGCGTTGGCCAATCCCGCCATGCTCGCCTCAAAGACGGTAGACGCCTACGGTCCCTTCGTAGAGAAAGGACGCGACGCAGCCGTGTTCGGCAACGACCTGCTGAGCCTCATCGGCTACACTGCCGGAGACTATGAGACCATGCACGCCTACTACGCCGCAACCCCCAACCGCGCCGCTACGCTGCTAACCGCGCTCGACCTCATAAGGGAAAACGCACGGCTCAGCGGTGCCAAGTACGCCGGCAGGCTGGAAGGCTCTACCTACGCGGCTTCGCTCGACTCGCTCACACGGCTCTACTCCGACCTGAACGAATGCTGCGAGGTGGCCATCACTAAATACGAATTAATGAGAACATGCCGCGACGTGACGGCGAAAAACAAGGCAGACTACATCAACTACGCGCTCGACCGCTGGGGCGCATGGCCGCGCGCCGAAGAGCTGCGCAACGCCATGCGGATTCTAACCTGCCCCATGTTCAAGATAAGCAGCTGCAACAGCACGATACAACCCGGCAGGCCCGACACGCTTGTGGCGAAGGTGCGCAACATCGGCAGGCTTACGCTTACGCTGACAAGGCTCGACGTAGACGGCACCGTAAAGCAAGACCCGCGCAACGACAACGACTACAAACGGCTCATGGCGAAAGCCTCGGCCGACAAGAAGAGGTCTGAGACGCTCACCTTCAACGGCCATGCCGACTACGAGGAGGTGGAAGACACGATCGTCATTGACGCCCTGCCCGTAGGCGTCTATATGATGGAACTGACCACGGACAATAAGAACATTACCCCCGAACGCCGCCTGCTCTACGTCACCGACATGTACGTAGTGCACCATAAGCTGCCGGGCGACATGCTGCGCGTGGCCGTGGTGAGCGGCACCACGGGCCAACCCGTGGACGGAGCGAAGCTCGGCATGACATACGGCAACGGCATGACGCGCACCGTGACGTGCGACGCCGCCGGCGAAACAACGATAAACGCCAAAGGCATCAACGACCTGAAGCTGCGCGCATGCACAGCAGCCGACAACGCCATGCCCTACACCGACGCATGGAACAGCTTCGGATATTACGACGCCGACAGCAAAGGCGAATACGTTTCGCTATACACCGACCGCAGGATATACCGCCCCGGGCAGACCGTACACGTGGCGGCGGTGATGCGCAGCGTGGACGGGCTTGAGCAAAAAGCCGTGGGCGGCAAGACGTTTAAGCTGACGCTGAAAGACGCAAACTATAAGACCGTGGCCGAAAAAGACATAACCACCGACGACTACGGCACAGCCCGGGCCGACTTCGCCCTGCCATCCGGCGTGCTTACGGGCACGTTCACGCTGAGAACGGACAACCGCATGAGCGGCTATGCCTACATACGCGTGGAGGAATACAAGCGGCCCACGTTCATGGTAGAGTTTGACAAGGTGGAAGAGAAATACGCAAACGGCGACACGCTCAACCTGACCGGCCGCGCCACTACTTACTCGGGCGTACCTGTGCAGGGAGCTAAGGTCAAGTACTCCGTGCGCCGCCACAAGGCTCTTTGGTGGCGCTACGGCGGCTACGGAACCGCAAGCTACGGTTACGATGACGACATATTGGCCGAAGGCGAGGCCGTGACCGACGGCTCGGGAGAGTTTACCGTGGCCGCGCCCATGCTCCTGCCTGAGTGGGAGAGCGGCGTTACGCCGCTGCAGCAGGCCGACTATTACCGCGCCCCGCGCTTCTATGACATCATGGTAGAGGCCGACGTCACCGACCTGGCAGGCGAGACTCGCAGCGGCAAGCTCAGTCTGCCGCTGGGCAGCAAGCCTGCGGCCTTAGGCTGCGACGTGCCCGAAAAGGTGCTCCGCGACAGCCTCAAGACCATCACATTCACGCTGAAAAACGCCGCCGGTAACGACATATCCGGCGACGTGACATATACTGTTAGCGGCATGGAGGGCACGTTTACTGCTAAAGCCAACACCGCCACCGCCGTCAACTGGGGCACGGCGGCCGTGCTAAAGTCGGGCCGGCACACGCTTACGGCCGTCTGCGCGGGCGACACCGTGAGGCGAGACTTCATCGTATTCGACTACGACGACACGAAGCCCTGCATTGAAACGCCAGACTGGTTTTACGTCTCCGGCGACGAATTTCCGCGCGACGGCAGTCCCGTCTACCTGCAGTTCGGCTCGTCAGACACCGACGTCCATGTGCTCTACACCGTCATCTCGGGCAACAAGGTGCTGAAAAGCGGCACGCTCGAGCTGTCGGACAAAGTGATAACCCGAAAACTGGCATACGACGAGAGCTACGGCACGGGGCTGCTGATAAGCATGGTTTGGGTGAAAAACGGCAAGGCCTACAACCATGAGACGACGATAAGGAAGCCCATGCCTGACAAGCGTCTCGTGCTGAAATGGGGCACCTTCCGCGACCGTCTCACGCCCGGACAGCAGGAAGAGTGGACTCTCAACATAACCAAACCCGACGGCACGCCTGCCGACGCGCAGCTGCTAGCCACGATGTATGACGCTTCGCTCGACCAGATAGCCAAGTTCTCATGGGCTTTCCCGTCATACATGACTATGCCGTTGCCGTTCGGCCAGTGGCGTGGAGCTAACGGTTACTCTATGTTTATCTACGGCACGGCCGATCTGAATCTGCCCGGCGTTGAAGCACTCGACTTCGGCAGCATAATGGTTTACGACGGACTGGCGCGCGACGAGATGGCTAACGGGAAAGTGTTCAACGCGATAGAGGTGTTTTCAAGCGTACAGGTAAGAGGCTCAGCACCCTTGATGAAGAAAGACGCAGCCGCCGCACAGAAAAGCGCAACGGCCGACTTTAACACCACAGGCAGCGTCACGCTGGAGGAAAACGTCGTAACATCAAGCACCGACGAGCCTGAAAGCACGGGCCAAGACGTGCCGCTCAGGGAGAATCTAAACGAGACGGCGTTCTTCTATCCGTCGCTGCACACCGACTCGGCAGGCAACGTTTCGGTGAAGTTCACCCTGCCCGAGAGCGTGACTACGTGGCGCTTCATGGGCCTGGCTCACGACAAGCTGATGAACAACGGGCTGATAAACGCAACCTCGGTAGCGTCAAAAGACGTGATGATACAGCCCAACATGCCGCGCTTCGTGCGTGTGGGCGACCGTGCACGGATATCCGCACGCATATTCAACATGTCGGCCAACACAGTGAAAGGCACGGCCGTAATGCGGCTGATAGACCCCGAAACGGAAGAGACAGTGCTCACGGTGAAGAGTAAATTCAACGTTGCGGCCGATTCTACGGGCAGCGTATCGTTCGACTACGAGCCTGACGGCCGCAGCTCGTTGCTCATTTGCAGGATATCGGCCGAGGGCGAAAACTTCAGCGACGGCGAACAACACTACCTGCCGGTGCTGCCCGACGCCGAGATGGTGACCAACACCGTGCCGTTCACCCAGCACGGAGCCGGCGTGAAGACGATTGACCTGAAGCCGCTGTTACCCGACGATGCGCGCGACGGCAAGCTCACCGTTGAATACACAAACAACCCTGCGTGGATGATGATACAGGCCTTGCCTTACATCGGCAACGCCCGCGAAGACAACGCAGTAAGCCTGGCCACGGCCTATTATGCCAACAGCATAAGCGCATATATCATGAAACAGTCGCCGAGGATAAAGACTGTGTTCGACCAATGGCGCATGGAGGCAGGACAAGAGAGCCTGAAGAGCAATCTCGAAAAGAACCAGGAGCTGAAGAACATCGTGCTTGACGAAACGCCGTGGACGGCCGAAGCCGACCGGGAAAGCGACCAAAAGCAGATGCTCGCCAACTATTTCAACGAATCAAACATTGCCGACAACCTTGCCTCAACGCTTGAAAAGCTGCGCAAACTGCAGAGCACGGCCGACGGATCGTGGTGCTGGTGGCCGGGCATGCGCTACGGCTCGTTCACGCTTACGGCCAATGTCGTAGAGACGTTGGTGCGCCTTAACGGCATGATAGGCAAGCAAGAAACCACTGCCGACATGATAGAGAAGGCGATGAAGTTCCTCGGAAAGAAAGCGGTAACCTACGTGGAAGAGGCCAAGAAGCGGCGCAACAATGGCGAACCATACGCTATTGACTTGGGCAACGCCGTAAAATACTTGTATGTTTGCGCGCTAAACGGTCGTGAAATGACGCAAGAAGAGAAAGCAGCCGCCGACTACCTGCTTGCCGAAGTCAAGAAGAACAACTCCTCATTAAACCTATACGACAAGGCCTTAACGGCCGTGATATTGGCCAAACGCGGAGATACCTCGCTTGCTGGAGAGTATGTCAGGAGCTTGGAAGAGTACACCGTGGCGTCTGAAGAAATGGGACGCTACTACGATTCGCCGCGTGCCGCATACAGTTGGTTTGACTACCGCATACCAACCCAAGTGGCCGCAATCGAGGCTATGACGCTTATTGACGACGGAAAATACGCCACTGAAACCGAGGAAATGAAGCGTTGGCTGCTCCAACAGAAGCGGGTGCAGGGCTGGGACACGCCGATAAACAGCGCAAACGCCGTTTACGCATTCCTAAACGGCAACATGGACGCTCTCGAAAGCAAGGCACAAGCCACGCTCGCAATAGACGGGAAACAGCTCGACTTGCCCGCATCCACTGCCGGACTGGGCTACGTCAAGACCACGACAAGTGCAGAGGGAGCAAAGGTTTTCACTGCCACTAAGACATCCGACGGCACGTCGTGGGGTGCCGTTTACGCTCAATCACGGCAAAAGACATCAACGATAACCTCGTCGTCGGCCGGTATTACGGTCACAAGAGAAATAATTGGAAGCGACGGACAACCTGCCGCCGCTCTGAAAACGGGCGACCGCGTTAAGGTAAGAATCATCGTCAGGGCCGACCGCGACTATGACTACGTACAGATAAAAGACAAACGTGCGGCATGCTTGGAGCCGGTAAACCAAACCAGCGGATACCGTTCGGGCTGTTATTGCGCACCTAAAGACAACGCCACTTATTACTATTTCGACCGCTTGGGCAAAGGTACGCACGTAGTGGAAACGGAATATTACGCAGACCGCACGGGCAAATACGAGACCGGGACGTGCACCGTAGAATGCGCTTACGCCCCCGAATACTCGGCCCGCACGGCATCACAGACAATTGAAATAAGATGATCATCCACATGAAAAGAAACACCCTAATCGCCATAATGCTTGCTTCCGGGGCGCTAAGCGCGTCGGCACAGCGAATATCGGCGAAGCACGAAGTGATAGATTGCGGCAACGTGCTCTATGAAAGTCCCGTGACCGCGAAATTTGAACTGCGCAACAAGGGCAACGACTTGCTGATAGACACGGTAAGGACAAGTTGCGACTGCGTTGTGGCCGACTACCCGAAAGGGGTAATATCTAAGGGCGACAACTTCGTAGTAGAAGTGACTTTCGACGCCCGTCAGTTAGGACACTTCCACAAGGAGGCGGCCATTTACAGCAACGCATCAGACGAACCGCTGTATCTTACGATGCGCGGCGTGGTGGTAGACCACCTAACCGACTTCACGGGACTATACGACTTTACGCTCGGAAGTGTGCGGACCGACAAGAACGACATAGAGTTTGACGACGTAAACCTCGGCGAGAAGCCCGTGCAGAAGATACACATCATCAACAGCGGAACGGAAAGCGTCAGCCCGGTAGTGATGCACTTGCCCGACTACCTGACGGCGTCCGTATCGCCAGAGACCATCGCACCGGGTCACGCAGGCGTGGCGACGATAACCTTAAACTCGACGAAGCTGCGCAGTTACGGCCTTACGCAGTCATCGGTCTATCTCGGAATGTATCCCGGAGACAAGGTGAGCGACGACAAGGAGATATCGGTCTCGGCGGTGTTGCTGCCCGAATTTAGGAACATGTCGGAGACACAAAGGCTCAACGCGCCCGTAATGAAGCTCTCAACCGAAACGCTCGACCTCGGCTCTTTCGACGACAAGGACGAGAAGAGCGGTACGATAACAATAGAAAACCAGGGCAAGAGCAGGCTGAACATAAGCTCGATGCAGATGTTCACAAGCGGACTCAAGGTGCGGCTGAACAAGTCGAGGCTCGACCCGGGCGAATCGGCCAAGCTCAAGATAACGGCATATAAGAAGCAACTGAAGAAGGCGAGGAGCAAACCGCGCGTGCTGATGATAACCAACGACCCCGACAAGTCTAAGGTTGTGATACACGTAAAAGTAAAATAAACGAAGCTGAAGGCACTCATTAATATATAAGAAAACGATTATGGACCATCCGGAAAACAGCAAAGAATACAAAGGCCTGACGGTAAACTCGGGCGTAGAGCAGCCTGCAACCGTAAACCCGTACCTGAAACGTGGACGATATAAGAGGCACGAACTGTCGGCAGGCGACATGGTGGAAGGCATATTGAAGGGCAACGTGACCGTACTGAGTCAAGCCGTGACGCTGATAGAGAGCGTAAACCCCGACCATCAGGCTAAGGCGCAGGAGGTGATAGAGAAATGCCTTCCGTACAGTGGAAGCTCGATACGCGTAGGCATAAGCGGCGTGCCGGGAGCGGGAAAGAGCACGTCGATAGACCAATTCGGCATGCACGTGCTCGACCGTTTCGGCGGAAAGCTGGCCGTATTAGCCATTGACCCGAGCTCCGAACGCTCGAAGGGCAGCATACTGGGCGACAAGACGCGCATGGAGAAGCTGGCGCTGCACCCCGACGCGTTCATCCGCCCAAGCCCTACGGCAGGCTCGCTCGGCGGTGTTGCACGCAAGACGAGGGAGACGATAATACTCTGCGAGGCGGCCGGATACGACAAGATATTCGTAGAGACGGTGGGCGTAGGCCAAAGCGAGACGGCCTGCCACTCGATGGTAGACTTCTTCCTGCTTATTCAGCTTGCCGGCACGGGCGACGAGCTGCAGGGCATAAAGCGGGGCATTATGGAGATAGCCGACGGCATAGTGATAAACAAATGCGACGGCGAGAACGTTGACAAGTGTCATCTTGCGGCGCGCAACTTCCGCAACGCGCTTCACTTCTTCCCCGCATCAGACAGCGGTTGGCAGCCTAAGGTGTTGTGCTACAGCGGCTTCTACGGCACCGGCATAAAGGAGATTTGGGACATGGTGTACGAGTATGTCAACTTCGTAAAGGGCAACGGCTACTTCGCTTACCGCCGCAACGAGCAAAGCAAATACTGGATGTATGAAAGCATCAACGAGCACCTGCGCGGCAACTTCTACAACAATCCGGCAATACAACGCCGCCTGCAGGACGCCGAACGCTCGGTGCTGGTCGGCGAACGCACCAGCTTCGCCGCTGCGAAGGAGCTTTTAGACATATATTTTAATAAGGAAAGGTGAAAAGGTGAGAAGGTAGAAGAAACAGGGCTATTGGCTTTAACTTCTAAGCGAACGCAGTGAGCGATAACTTCTTTCAACTTCTATAACTTCCCTAAATTCTAAATAAAACCAACCATGCAAATAGAGATTGACAACGGCAGCGGTTTCTGTTTCGGCGTGACCACGGCCATACGCAAGGCGGAAGAGGAACTGGCCGAGGGGAAAACGCTGTACTGCCTGGGCGACATCGTGCACAACGGAATGGAGTGCGAACGGCTGCGCAGGATGGGGCTGATAACCATCAACCACGACGAGATGAGCCGGCTGAAAGGCGTGAAGGTGCTGCTGCGCGCGCACGGCGAACCGCCCGAGACTTACGAGCTGGCGCGGCGCAACAACATCGAGATAATAGACGCCACGTGCCCCGTGGTGCTGCAGTTGCAACGAAGGATAAAACAAAAATTCGACTCTAACCCCGACGCGCAGATAGTGATATTCGGCAAGCCGGGCCACGCCGAGGTGCTCGGTCTCGTAGGGCAGACCAACGGGCGGGCTATCGTGGTGGCCGACTTGGACGGGGTGAAGTCGCTCGACTTCAGCCGCGACATTTTCCTTTACTCGCAGACGACGAAGTCGCTCGACGAGTTTCACCGCATTATCGACTACATATCGGGGCACATATCTCCCGAGGCAACGTTCAAGAGCTTTGACACAATCTGCCGCCAGGTGGCCAACCGCATGCCTAACATCAGCGCATTCGCCAAACGCCACGACCTGATACTCTTCGTATGCGGACGCAAAAGCAGCAACGGCCGCGTGCTCTTCAACGAATGCAAAAGCGTAAACCCTAACAGCCACCTAATAGAAGGACCCGAGGAAATAGACCCGCAATGGACCGACGGTGCCGAAACCATTGGAATATGCGGAGCCACGAGCACGCCCAAATGGCTCATGGAACAATGCAGGGACTGGATAATGAAAAAGTGAAAAGGTGAAAAGGTGAAAAAGGTGAAAAGGTAAACATGTGTGTCGATATAAATTAATGAGACGTTTTTCACTTTTTTACCTTTTTACTTTTTCACCTTTTCACCTTTCCCTAAGTTTCACCTTGCAGTTGTTAAGGCTTTCGATTACGGCGAGCGACTCCACTCTTACGCCCGATCCGCGCAGGTATTCGCCGCCGTGCTGAAACGCCTTTTCGATCACGAAGCCCATGCCGGCCAGCTCGGCCCCGGCCTGACGCAGGATGTCGATAATGCCCTTAGCGGCGTTGCCGTTGGCAAGAAAGTCGTCTATGAAGAGCACCTTGTCGCCCGCGCCCAAAAACTCGCGGCTCACGCTGACGCTGTAAGTGAGCCGCTTGGTAAACGAATACACCTCGGCCGAATAGGCTTCAGCTCCCATCGTAACGGGCTTTTTCTTCTTTGCGAACACCACTGGCACGCCCAGCAGCCAGCCCGTCATCACGGCCGGGGCTATGCCGCTGGCCTCTATCGTAAGTATCTTGTTGACGCCTGACGCTGCAAACCGCCTTACAAACTCGTCGGCCACCCACTTCATAAGCACCGGATCTATCTGATGGTTGACGAATCCGTCGACCTTAAGCACGCCTCCCTCAAGGCACCTGCCGTCGCGCATTATGCGCTCTTCAAGTAAGTTCATCTCCTTTTTTGCGCAAAGTTACGCAAAATAAGCATACCCACAATGCCTTTAGGCAATTAATATCACGATTGCGCAGACAACCGTAAGAACCATGATTTTTGACACACGGCCAACTCATTGACAACCAACACGTTACGTCCCGACTTACAAAAAGCGGCAAACGGCGGCGTAAAAGGCTACGTTTTACGCTGCAAAAGGATACCTTTCGCACTGCGAAATGCCGCCTATGGCAGACCAGGAAACTCTGATACTGATTTAAGAAGATTTAAATCTGACGAGAAAAACATTGGCGTGCTCATGCCGTAAAGTCGGGAAAAAAACTTACCTTTGCATAAGGTAAGCTGCGCTCGGGAAACTGAAAACGAGTTTTCTTTCCGCTTGCTGGCATTACCTTTGCATAAGGTAAGCTGCACGACGGCGGCATTACACACAACCGGAAATGAAAAACAGGCAAACTATACGCAAACAATAAAATAAGGAAACGCTATGGACATAATTGAAAGGTTCTTAAAGTACGTTAGTTTCGACACGCAGTCGTCTGAAGAAAGCACCACGGTGCCAAGCACCGACAAGCAGCTCGTATTCGCAAAATACCTGAGAGACGAGCTGAAGGAAGAGGGCTTCGACGACGTGGAGATGGACTCTATGGGCTACGTCTACGCCACGCTGAAGTCGAACATGAAGAAGGAAGTGCCCACGATAGGCTTCATCAGCCACTACGACACGTCGCCCGACTGCAGCGGAGCCGACGTGAAGCCGCGCCTGATAAAAGGCTACGACGGCGGCGACATAGAACTGTCGCCGGGCATAGTGTCGTCTACTAAGAAGTTTCCCGAACTGCTCGCGCACAAGGGCGAAGACATCATCGTAACCGACGGGCACACCCTGCTCGGCGCCGACGACAAGGCCGGCATAGCCGAGATAGTGCAGGCTATGTGCTGGCTGCGCGACCACGACGAGGTGAAGCACGGCGACATACGCATGGGATTCAACCCCGACGAGGAGATAGGCATGGGCGCACACCACTTCGACGTGGAGAAGTTCGGCTGCGAGTGGGCCTACACTATGGACGGAGGCGACCTGGGCGACCTCGAGTTTGAGAACTTCAACGCGGCCTCGGCCAAGATAACCATCAAGGGAATAAGCGTGCACCCCGGATACGCTAAGGGCAAGATGGTCAATGCCAACAGCCTCGCCGCCGAGTTCGCAGCGATGCTGCCCGCCGACGAAACCCCCGAGACGACCGAAGGCTACGAAGGATTCTACCACCTGCTGGGCATAGAGTCTAACATCGAGAACGCCAAACTCTCATACATCATACGCGACCACGACCGCGAAAAGTTTGAAGACCGAAAGGACTTCATAAAGGCCTGCGCCGCGAAAATGAACGAGAAATACGGCGAAGGCACCGTGACGGCCGACGTGAAAGACCAGTATTACAACATGAAAGAGAAGATAGACCCCAACATGCACGTGATAGACATCGTGCTCAAGGCCATGCAGGAGAGCGGCGTGCCGCCTAAGGTGGAGCCAATACGCGGCGGAACCGACGGTGCACAACTATCGTTCAAGGGCCTGCCCTGCCCCAACATCTTCGCAGGCGGAGTCAACTTCCACGGCCCTTACGAGTTCATATCAGTGCAGGTGATGGAGAAAGCCGTAGAGGTAATAGTCAACATCTGCAAGATAACGGCCGAATATAACGACTAAGAAAATTAAGAGCTAAGAATTAAGAGTTAAGAAAATATGTATTGAAATGACAAGAGGTTTTCTTAACTCTTAATTCTTAGCTCTTAATTCATAATTCCCAACTCTTAACTTTTTAACTTAAATGTCCGAACTCCCCTACCTCGTTAAAGACCTCGCCCTGATACTCATCGTTGCGGGCATCGTTACCATAGTGTTCAAGAAACTGAAACAGCCGCTCGTGTTAGGCTACGTAGTGGCTGGATTCCTCGTCAGTCCGCACATGCCTTACACGATGTCCGTAATCGACCGCGCCGACATCGGCACGTGGGGAGAGATCGGCGTGATGTTCCTTCTCTTCTCGCTCGGGCTCGACTTCTCGTTCAAGAAGATCATAAAGATGGGCGCCTCGCCCATAATATCCACGTGCTCGATAGTGTTCTGCATGATGATGCTCGGCATAGTGACGGGGCATCTGTTCGGCTGGAGCCAGATGGACAGCATCTTCCTGGGCGGAATGCTCGCCATGAGCTCAACTACCATAATCTACAAAGCCTTCGACGACCTCGGCCTGCGCCAGCAGCGCTTCGCCGGACTCGTGATGAGCGTGCTCATACTTGAAGACATCCTCGCCATCGTAATGATGGTGATGCTCTCGGCAATAGCCGGAGGCAGCAGTCCCGACGGCGGCCAAATGCTCGGCAGCGTGCTGAAGATAGCCTTCTTCCTGATACTCTGGTTCGTCGTAGGCATATTCATAATACCGTGGATGCTGAGGTCAACGCGCAAGCTGATCAACAACGAGACACTGCTCATCGTGTCGCTCGGCCTCTGCTGCGCCATGGCCGTGCTTTCTACCAAAGTTGGCTTCAGCAGTGCCTTCGGGGCGTTCGTCATGGGCTCGATACTCGCCGAGACGATAGAGGCCGAAAGGATAACGAAGCTCGTAGAACCTGTGAAAAACCTCTTCGGGGCTGTCTTCTTCGTGTCCGTGGGCATGCTCGTAGACCCGAAGATACTTGCCGACTACGCCCTGCCCATCTTCCTGCTCGTGCTGACCATCATACTGGGGCAGGCCCTGTTCGGTACGCTCAGCTTCCTCATCAGCGGCCAGTCGCTCAAGTCGGCCATGCAGTGCGGCTTCTCGATGGCCCAGATCGGCGAGTTCTCTTTCATCATAGCCTCGCTCGGCCTGTCGCTCGGAGTGATCAGCGAGTTTCTCTACCCCGTCGTCGTTGCCGTCTCGGTGATCACCACCTTCCTAACGCCTTACATGATACGCGCCGCCACGCCATGCTACGCCATGCTCGAACGACGCCTGCCTCAACGATGGGTAGCCGCCCTCAACAACATCACCCTGAGCCGCCGCCCCGCCCATCCGGAGCGCAAATGGAAAAGCCTGCTTACGCAGATGGCGCGCATCACGGTGGTCTACTCAATACTCTCGGGAGCCGCTATAGCACTGATGTTCACGTTCTTCCTGCCGTTCATACGCCAAATACTGCCCCACTGGTGGGCCAACGCAGTGTGCGGAGCGGCCACTCTGCTGCTGATAGCGCCGTTCCTGCGTGCAATAGTCATGAAGAAAAACCACAGCGAGGAGTTTAAGGCACTGTGGAACGAAAGCCCGTACAACAAGTTGCCGCTGATATTCACTATTCTCGTGCGCATCGTCGTGGCCTCGGCGTTCGTGTTCTACATCTGCAACTACCTGACACGCTTCACCAACGCGCTGATGATAAGCATCGCCTTAGCCGCCGTTGCGCTGATGATGATATCGCGGTCGCTGAAGAGACGCAGCATAAAAATGGAACGTATGTTCATGCAAAACCTGCGTTCAAGGGAGATAGCGGCCGAAGTTATGGGGCGCAAACGCCCGCTATACGAGGGCCGTCTGCTTGATCGCGACATACACATAGCCGACTTCGAGATACCTGAAGACTCGCTTTGGGCCGGCCGCACACTGCGTCAGCTTGAGCTTAGGAGCAAATACGGCGTACACGTCAGCAGCATTCTGCGCGGCATAACGCGCCTGAACATACCTAACGGCGACACAGTAATATTCCCATGCGACAAGATTCAGGTCATAGGCAGCGACGAACAGCTCACCGAACTCAGCGCGGTCATCAAGAAGGAGATAAGGCAGAAAGACCCCGACATAGAGAAACGGGAGATGAAACTGCGGCAAATAGTTATCGGTGGAAGCGGAGCCTTTGCCGGAAAGACCATGAAAGAGAGCGGTATAAGAGACAAGTACAACTGCATGGTGGTAGGTATCGAGGAGGGCAAGGAGAACCTTTCGCTCGTAGACCCTTCACGCAAGCTGCATGAAGGAGACATAATCTGGATAGTAGGCGAGGAAGACGATCTGGAAAGAATCAACGAAAACAACTGACATAAATTAAAAGTTAAGAATTAAGAGTTAAGAATAAATGCCTTGAGGACTTTACGATGCAGTCTCCTCAAGGCATTTATTCTTAACTCTTAATTTTTCACTCTTAACTCCCTTTAATACCACTGCACGGCATTGCTGAAGCCGCTACGCTTGTCATACTTCAGCGCGTCGGTCAAGGTTGCGGCATTACAACGGAACGTGAAGTTGTAAGACGTGTACGGCGCAAGCACCACCGAACAGCTCATGTTAAAGCAGTGGAGGTCGCGCTGCAACGAAGCGGTGGTCATGGATATGTCATGATTGTCGAAATCGTACCCCGACGAGAAACTGATATTCCACCCTTCACTTATACGTATGTTACCGCTGAAGTTTAAAGTCTGCGTAAAGCGGTAAGGATAGCGCATCCTTTTCTTATTAAACTCTCCGCTCGTATTCTCGCGCATCGTGATGCCGTAGCCTATGGTCAACGACCAGGGCATGGAGAAGCTCATGTATCCGTCGGCGTCGGTCTCGGCCTTTCCCGAATCCTTTGCCCCGCTTTGTCCGCGCACGAGGTCGTCGTCGACGTTCGACTCGATGTCCGTATCCACGAGATCGTCGTCCTGCTCGTCTTCCTCATCCTCGTCCTCTTCTTCGCCGCCGCCGAACCATTTCTTTATCTTTTCAGGCGTCAGAGTGAACGAGAAGTTCTGAGACATGCCCTGGAAACGGCCGAAGCGTCCCTTGCTGTACTCCGTATGCGTACCGACGTAAGGGGTTCCGTTCTCGTCGAGCTCGTAAGCGTAAGTGGCGAACACGGCGTTAAGGTTGAACGTATAGTTCTTCCACCACTTCAGGCGGAGACGCATCGTCAGGTCGCTCCACGGCCTTTCCTTGTCGGCCATGTTATAACCCATGTTCAGTCCGAACTCGTCAATGATGCTAATTTTCTTGAATCCGGTGGAGTCTTTGTCTGACTTCACTTTCATCTCTATGTTGTTGCCCAAGTCAAACGTGATGCTTCCGGTCTTTCCCTTCGACGGTATGCCGAAAGCACTGCCCTCGAACGGATTGTACTCCACAAGCTCCACGCTGCCGTCGGGGTTGGTCTTTTGGTACGTCTCGTAATAACGCGAACCGTTGTCGGGCGCGTAACTGAACGAGATCTCGGGCGTCATGACGTGGCGTATGGCCTGTATCTTGTCGCCGAAAATCTTTCTCGACGGCATCCAAAAGCCGTAAAGTTTAGTCGAGGCGCTGACGCTCATGCGCCAGTCGTAAACGTTGTAAAAACCATAAGTTGTATCGCTGACTGCCTCTTGCGACGCATCGTCCCACGACTGCTGTGTCTTTCTCGAGTACATGCGGTCTGTAAAGTTGAACGAAGGCGTAACGTTGATGTAGTTGAACAGCGTAAAGTTTGCCTGGACGGGTATCTCGTGGCGGAAGCCGTTGTCCCAGTCTTTTATCAGGTTCGACTTGAACAGCTGGTCTTCCTTCGTATCTATCTGGTTTTGCAGCTGCCCGGTATAGCTCATCGAGATCTTCTCGTACCAGCGCTCCTTGCCCGCCGCGTGCTTGCGCTTGAACGGATAAAAGCGGCTTACCGATATGTTAAGGTCAGGCAGGGTGAGGCTGATCGTAGAGTCTATCATGTTTTGGCTCATGTTACCCGTACCGCTAAGGGTCAGCCCGAGGCTCGAGAACGTCGAGCTCCAGCTTACGCTCGAAGTTCTCAGACTCTGCGTGAGCGTCTGTGGGTTGTACATGCTGTTGAGGTTGTTGCGCTCATACGAGGTGGAAGCGAAGTTGACGCTTGCCGACAGGCTGGTGAACGGGTTCGACTTCGTGTCCTGCCTGTGGCTCCACTGTATCTTAAAACTCGTCTGCTCGCTGTAGTCCGGCATGCCCTTGTCTCCGCTCTTGGTGTTCTGGTAGCTGAAGAAGAAGCTGCCGCTATACTTATAACGCTTGCGGTAATTGCTTGCTACGGACAAGCCCCAAGAGCCTTTCGTGTAAATCTCGCCCAAGAGTTTCAGGTCCCACTTGTCACTCATAGCGAAGTAATATCCACCGTCGCGCAGGTAGAATCCGCGCGAGCTCTCGTCGCCGTAGCTCGGCATGATGAAGCCGCTCGAATAGCTCTTGGTGAACGGGAAGAAGCCGTAAGGTATGGCCAAAGGCAGCGGCACGTCGGCCACGACTAGGTAAGCCGGACCGAACACCACGTCTTTGCCGGGGCGCACCTTAGCCCTCGACAGGGCTATGTAGAAGTCGGGATGCTCTTGGTCGCACGTGGTGTAACGCCCGCGCTGCAGGTAGAGCACTCCGCTCGAGTCGCGCTTGGCCTGCGAACTCGAGAGGAAGCCGTCTTCCTGCTCGGTGTAGACGCTGTTGATGAAGCCCTTCTTGGTCTTAAAGTTGAAGGCCATCGTGTCGCTCTCATACGTATCCTGCCCCATTACGAACACGGGCTTACCCTCGATCTTGCCGGTAGTGTCGGCCGTGCCGGTGGCATGCACGAGGTTGCTGTCAAGGTTCATCTGTATCCGGTCGCTCTTCAAGTCCATGTTTTGGTACTTCACGTTTGAGTTACCGAACAGGCGCACGTCTTTCGTTGCCGCATTGTACACGAGCGAATCTTCAGACGAAAGCGTCACCGGGGCGTCAAGGCTGTTGGCCTTCTTGCGGTTTATGCTGTCAAGCCTTATCGAGTCGTCTATATGCTTATTGTGCTTGTAAATGGCAAGCTCGAGCGAGTCCATCTTCGTGGTGTCCACCTCGCTTGTCGTACTTACCGAGTCGGCATGCAACGAGTCGGCCGCCGCAACAGTGTCTACTACCGACGAATCAGTCACGACCGTAGAGTCATTCGCCCCGCTTCCGCCGCTGCCGCGCTCGAAAAAGGGCATACCCGGCTCTGCCATCATAAACATGAAAGCGGACAGCAGAATGAATATGACTGTTTTTGTTCTCATTGCAATGCAGGGTGCAAATTTACGGAAATAAAACTTAATTAAGCATCAAATTTTCCTTTTTCTTAATTATTTAACTTTTTACGCAACGGTCCTGCAACGCCGCCGTAAGCCAGCAACATTCTAAAAGATAGCATTTTAGCGTCCGATTGGCGGCATATTGCACGCTAAAAGACCGCCTTTTGCAACGCGAAAGGCCACCTTGTGAAAATGAAAGAAAAACTGAATAAATAACGTGAAATCATAAAAGAAAACGGCAAACGAAATAAGGATTGTATAAAACATTAACGGGAGTCGCGCCCACGCCTGATTAATTTGGCGCAAAGCGTCGGGCTCCCGTTAACCTATGGGCATCCTTATTGACAAACTTCCGTCTCAGCTGCGCGGAAGTTTACCAAGTCTTCGGCGATGAAGCTCTTAACGTAAGCATAATGGCCTACCACTTCCTCCTCGGCGTAGCGCACGTAAACGTTGGCGCTCTTGGTGAAGAGTTCGGGCGCACGGGTGGCGTCGTCGAGTATGAGCAGCGACATGAGGATGTCGCCGGTCATGTCGTACAAGCGGCGTCCGAGGAAGTCGTGAGCCTCCTGGCTGCCAAGCTCCTTCACGTAGTTTACGGCCTGCTCGTAAAGCTCTATCATCTTATTGACGCGCTCCTGCAGGGGCTTCAGTTCTTCGGCCACCTCGTTTGCAAGCATTTCCTTCATTATGCCGAGATACGTGCCGTTGGTGATATAGCGTATTGCGGCCACAACCTGGAGCTGTGTAGTACCCTCGTAGATTGAGAAGATGCGCGCGTCGCGATAGAGACGCTGGCACTTGTACTCCATGATGAAGCCCGAACCGCCGTGCACTTGGATAGCGTCGTAAGCATTTTGGTTGACGTACTCAGAGTTCATTCCCTTTGCTATCGGGGTGAACGCGTCGGCCAAGCGCGAGTATTTCTTCAACTCCTGGCGCTCTTCGGGCGTCAGCTTGCGCTCGCGAGAGATGTCTTCGAGGGCCTTGTAAATGTCTACGTAGCGTGCCGTCATGTATAGAATGCTGCGGCCTGCGTCGAGCTTTGCCTTCATGCGCGAGAGCATGTCGTAGACGGCGGGGAAGTTGATAATGGTCTTGTCAAACTGCTTGCGCTCCTTAGCATATGCCAAAGCCTCGTTGTATGCGGCTTGGCTTACGCCAACGCTTTGGGCTGCTATGCCCAAACGGGCACCGTTCATCAGTGCCATTACATACTTGATGAGACCCAAGCGCGTGCTGCCGCACAGCTCGGCCTTAGCGTTCTTGAACACAAGCTCGCATGTTGGCGAACCGTGTATGCCGAGCTTGTTCTCTATGTGGCGCACGGTTACGCCGCCGTTTCTCTTGTCGTAGATGAACATCGACAGTCCGCGGCCGTCGTGAGTACCAGCCTCGCTGCGTGCGAGCACGAGGTGGATGTCTGAATCGCCGTTGGTTATGAAGCGCTTAACGCCGTTAAGCAGCCAGCAGCCTTGCTCCTCGCTGTAAGTGGCTTTGAGCATCACGCGCTGCAAGTCGGAGCCGGCGTCGGGCTCAGTGAGGTCCATACTCATGGTCTCGCCGGCGCAAACGCGCGGAATGTACTTCTGCCTTTGCTCCTCGCTGCCGAACTCGTAAAGCGTCTCGATGCAGTCTTGCAGGCTCCAGATGTTCTGGAATCCGGCGTCGGCGGCTGCCACGATCTCCGAAGCCATCGAGTAAGGAGTGACCGGCATGTTGAGTCCGCCGTATCGACGGGGCATAGACACACCCCAAAGTCCGGCCTTGCGCGTAGCGTCGAGATTCTCGTAAGTCTTTGAGGCGTAATGCATGCGACCGTCTACGAGGTGCGGTCCTTCGGTGTCCACATCCTCGCTGTTAGGCTCGAGTATGTTGGCGGCGATGTCGCCCGTTATCTCCAACATTCTCTTATAATTCTCTACCGCGTCCGCATAGTCGACGGGCGCGTCTGCGTATTCATCCTTGTCGGCGAAGTTACGCTCCTTCAGCTCGACAATCCTTTTCATCAAAGGGTGATTGAGGTGAAACTCAAACTCAGGATGGTCTGTATAATAGTTAGCCATTGTTTTTTATTTTTTATGAAGTTATAGAAGTTAAAGGATTTAGAGAAGTTAAAGCCGAATGCTTTATTGGTAATCGTTGTTTCACATTTCAGCAACTTCCTGATTCCTTAACCGCTCTTATGATTTACTTGCTGTTTTGCTTGTAATACTTGATGAGCTTCGGAACCACGTCCTCCACCGTACCTACTATCACGTAGTCGGCTATTTGGTTGATGGGAGCGTCGGGATCGCTGTTTATCGAGATGATTATGCCAGAGTCTTGCATTCCGGCTATATGCTGTATCTGTCCTGAGATGCCGCAGGCGATATAGACCTTCGGATGCACGGTTACGCCGGTCTGCCCGATCTGCCTGTCGTGGTCTACGAAACCGGCGTCTACGGCGGCACGGCTTGCGCCCACTTCTCCGTGAAGCTCTTTTGCAAGCTGGAACAGCTGGTCGAAACCGTCTTTGCTTCCTACGCCGTAACCTCCGGCAACGACGATAGGAGCGCCCTTCAGATTGTGCTTGGCCGCCTCTACGTGGCGGTCGATCACCTTAACGATGTAATCAGCCGGGTCAGTGTACTTGCATGCGTCGGGATAAACAACCTCGTTCCTTGCCTCGCCTTCATACAGAGCCTTCTGCATGACGCCGCTGCGGACGGTGGCCATCTGCGGACGATGGTCGGGGTTTACGATGGTTGCCACGATGTTACCGCCGAAGGCGGGACGTATCTGGTAAAGCAGGTTGTCATAATGCTTGTCGGCCTTCTTGTCATCGTAGTCGCCGATTTCAAGCTGGGTGCAGTCGGCGGTAAGTCCGCTGGTGAGCGACGACGACACGCGCGGCCCCAAGTCGCGACCTATCACAGTGGCACCCATGAGGCATATCTGCGGTTTCTCCTCTTTGAAGAGATTAACCAGGATTGACGTATGCGGTGCCGACGTGTACGGGAACAGGCCTTCGGCGTCGAAAACAAACAGTTTGTCTACTCCGTAAGGCAGAATCTGACTTTCAACATTGCCCTTGATGCCCGTGCCGGCAACTACGGCATGAAGCTCCACTCCAAGCTGGTTGGCGAGCTTGCGGCCCTTAGTGAGCAATTCCTGAGATACTTCGGCAACGGTGGTGCCTTCAATCTCGCAATATACGAAAACGTTGTTCATTGTTTCTTTATATTTAGGAGTAAAGGAGTAAGGAGTAAAGTAGTAAGTAGAAATGCCATGCGGCATATCGTATTTGTTCCGTCCTTACATCAAAATTAAAGGATGTTTCTGTTTTTGATTCCTTTGTAATAAGCATTCAACAGCCGGCTTGTGCATTCCATTGCATCATTCATCATGTCGTATGCATCAAGACCGATATATCCAAGATCTTTTGAAAGAAGAACATAATACCTGTATTCTTCAAGACTGCCTTGAACGATGTTTAAGAAACGCAATTTGTCTGCCATTCCGTCCCGCCTATAACCTTCGGCTATATTTGCAGGTATTGACACAGCCGCCCTTTGAAACTGCGAACACAAGCCAAATCTTTCAAATGAAGGATATTGCTTCGTTGCATTATAGACCATAAGGACAAAATTATGGGCTTTCTGCCAAGCAACAACTTCCTTAAAGCTCTGTGTCATACCTACCTTACTCCTTTACTACACTACTCCTTTACTACTCAATTATTATCCGATAATCTTCTCTTCGAGCAACTCTTTTATCATGCCCTCCACATCGGCGTCGCTGCCGGTGAGAGTCTTGCTCTCTTTAGCTTGGAACACTATGTTCTTAACGGCTTTCACCTTCGTAGGCGAGCCGGCAAGTCCGCACTGTTGCGGGTCGCCGTCGATATCTGCCACCGACCACTGGTTGAGCGTGAGATACGGGCGCGTCTCATACAGTTCGGCGTAAGGCATGCCCTCGGTGCGCTCGAGCGGCACGGTGGCATACTTGTACTTCATCACTAACTTGGCGTTGCACGGACGGCACGGGGCGGCGCTTCCGTTCACCGTAATCACGATGGGCATCGGTGCCTCTACCGTCTCAACGCCTCCGTCTATGTGGCGGCGTATGGTCAGCTTGCCGTCTTCACACTTCAGTATCTCCTCGGCATACGTGACCTGCGACAAGCCGAGCTTCTGGGCCACCTGCGGGCCTACCTGCGCCGTGTCGCCGTCGATAGCTTGGCGTCCGCCGATTATGATGTCTGCGCCGCCGATGTGCTTGATAGCAGTGGCGAGCGCGTAAGACGTAGCGAGAGTGTCGGCTCCGGCAAACAGGCGGTCGGTCAACAGCCAGCCCGTGTCGGCTCCGCGGTAAAGTCCCTGGCGGATGATTTCAGCGGCGCGCGGAGGCCCCATGGTCAATACGCCTACGGTAGAGCCGGGGTTCTGCTCTTTCAGGCGCAACGCCTGTTCGAGCGCGTTCAGGTCTTCGGGGTTGAAGATGGCGGGCAGGGCGGCGCGGTTCACCGTTCCTTCGGCAGTCATTGCGTCCTT